>DAOLNV010000089.1:5999-21589 GCA_035416745.1 Candidatus Hydrogenedentota bacterium
ATCCATGCGGGCGGCCTCCGGTACCACGGGGTGGCGCAGCAGGTGGCGCTCATGGTCAAAGAAGGTTTCATGCGCGCGGTTGCATGCCACCAGAACCCCGTATTCGAAGCCCTGCAGATGTTCGCCACAGCCGAGGGCATCCTGGCGGCGCCTGAGTCTGGCCACGCGATACGCGTCGCCATCGACGAGGCACTTAAGTGCAAAGAATCCGGCACACCGAAGACCATCCTCTTCAACTTGAGCGGGCACGGTCACTTTGACATGAGTGCCTACGACGCATATCTCAGCAAAAAGCTCGAAGACTACGAGCTCGACCAGAGCGTTATTGACGCCGCGGAAGCCGTGATTCCGAAAGTCTGACCCCGGTTTGAATTGGAACGTGGGAGGAGTTCTTCCTGGAGGGGGAACTCCTCCTCTCATTTCCCGGAGCCGGCCGCCTTCACAAATGAGCGGGTGAGAAGGCGCTAGTCCGAGACTGGAGAGCAGTACGTACGGTTCGTAAGCCCGGTGTCACAGCAAGCAGGAGCAGCATCATGAACTCTCTCTACGCGAAACGCTTTGGCACAGGAATCTGCCTGGCGCTTTTGTTCTTTCTGGCGGCGGGATGTCCTTCCTCCCTTTCGCCCAATGTGAGCCTCACGAGCGGGCTTGTATATGGGCTGGGATACGTCAAAGACGAAGCCACCGATTCCGGTTACAGCCTGCGAGAACTGCCGTTCGATCTGCTGCAACCGACCGATGGCCCGGCGTCCGGCCGTCCGGCGGTGTTGATGATTCACGGAGGCAGCTTCGTCAAAGGCACACGAACGGATGAAGACCTGGTCACTGTCGCCGACGGTCTGGCCACAAAGGGCTACGTCTGTTTCCTGATTGATTACCGGGTTGATCCCGACGAGCCCCCGCCGGTCAGCTCCTGGAACCTCGACGCCGAGGAGACGAAAGATATCGAGATTCCCTCCCTGGGCGCGGTGCGAGCAGCCTTTGTCGATGCCAAGACGGCCATGCGCCATATCAGGGCCAACAGCGAGATCTACGGAATCGACCCGGACCGGATCGCCGTCTGGGGCGAGTCCGCGGGCGCGTTTGCAGCCTTGGCCACGGGCCTCACCAACCCGGATGAATTCTCGGATGACGGACAGGATTTCCCGGTTCCCGCGGAAAACAACCCCGGGGTGGATCCCAAACCTGCCGTCATCATCGACTGTTGGGGAAGCGCCGCGTTCACCTCAGATGCATTTGATTCCAGCGACCCGCCCATCATGATATTCCATGGAACGTATGACACCACGGTGCCTGTCTTCGATGCACTGAGAATCAAGGACCGCTGTGACTCCTTCGGGATTCCCTACCGCTCCTACCTCATTCCAGGCGCAGGACATGGGTGTTGGGAAGAGGAATACGAGGACAAGGACCTCACCACCCTCACGCTGGACTTTCTGGCCGAGTTCATGCCGTAACGCCTTGGAAAGCAGCTACTCTTGGCCGTAGTAGGCATCCGGGCCGTGTTTGCGCAGGTAGTGCTTGGCCAAGAGGAAATCGGGAATGACGGGCTGGCCGGGGGCCAGAATGAATGTATGGAATGCCAAACGGGCGATTTCTTCCAGTACAGCGGCGCTTTCCACGGCATCTTCGACCGTCTCGCCCCAGGCAAAAGGTCCATGTTGCGCCACGAGGACTCCAGGAAAGGCACGCGGGTCCAAGGCCTCAAACCGCCGTACGATGACCTTGCCGGTGTTGGCTTCGTAATCGTCCGCAACCTCGCCCTCGCTGAGAGGGCCCGCGACCGGTACATCGCCGCAGCAATAATCGGCATGCGTCGTGCCGAGGCAGGGTATTGGGCGGCAGGCCTGCGCCCAGACGGTGGCATAGTGCGAGTGGGTATGAACGATTCCGCCTACACCTGGGAACGCGCGGTACAGTTCCAGGTGGGCCGGCGTGTCGGAAGAAGGCCGCAGGGTCCCCTCGACGACGTCACCGTTCAAGTCTACGACCACCATGTCATCCGGCCGCATGAGGGCGTAGTCGATTCCGCTAGGCTTGATGACGATCAATGACGCGCCCCGGTCAATTCCGCTCGCGTTTCCCCAGGTAGAAAACACCAGTCCGCGAGAAACCAGGTTGCGGTTGGCCTGCCAGACACGTTCCTTAAAGTCTTCAAGCATCGCGTACCCCCATATAAGCGAGTGCGATTCGCGCCGCCACCAAGGTATAGCCATCAGCCGCGAGGGTCAAGTGTCTCAGCCGTTGACGGCCAATTATCACAGAACTGATTCAAGCGAGCGACTATGAGTTCCACCTCGTTGAGTTGCATCAGCTCAGCGCGCAGTTTGGCTACATGCGGCAGATTTCGAAGGTAGCCGCTGTAATGTTTTCGAAACTCGATGCTGCCTCTCTTCTCGCCCTTGACATCAACCGCGCGCCGTAAATGTTTGATGCACAATGCGATACGCTCGGGCACAGAAGGCGGGTCGGGCACTTCTCCGGTGGCCATGTAATGCTTGGCCTGAGCGAAAAGCCAGGGATTCTGGATGGCTCCCCTGCCGATCATGACGCCGTCACAACCGGTTGCGAACATGCGTTTGACGTCCTCCGGTTCGGTGACATCCCCATTGCCGATGATGGGCATGGCCACGGTATTCTTCAACTTCTCGAGCCAAGCCCAGTCGGCCTCTCCGCTGTGTCCCTGTTTGCGGGTGCGGCAATGCACAGTCAACGCCTGTACGCCCAAACCCTCGAGCATGCGGGCGACATCCAGGATGATGATATTCTCGGCGTCCCAGCCCAAACGGGTCTTCACCGTCACGGGCAGGGTCGTACCCGCGAGAACGCCGCGCACGACATTCTCGAACTTCTTGATATCTTGCAGCAAGCCGGCGCCGGCCCCGCGCAAAGCGACCTTTTTCACCCAGCACCCACAGTTGATATCGATGAAATCGGGCCGGGCCTGTTCGGCCACGGTCGCGGCCGCCTCCATCGAGGATTCGGCGCTGCCAAAGATCTGGACCGCGATGGGGCGCTCTTCGTCGTGGACGCGTATCTTGCTGAGAGTCTTATTAACGTCGCGAATCAAGGCTTCCGAACTCGCGAACTCGGTATAGAGCAGGTCCGCCCCCAGTTCCTTGCAGAGGGTCCGGAAGGAATAGTCCGTTACATCCTCCATTGGGGCCAATGCGAGAGGTTTTTCCAGTTCTATTGAGCCGATGCGCATGGTGGCTGTTTTGGGGCCGAGGCGGCTCCCGCTGCTATTGGTCTAGACTTTCCGGTAGATCGCTGCGCCGCCTTCACGGAAGGCGGCTGATTTGTCTTGCATCCCTTTTTGGCGGGCGGCCTCGTCCCGGACCTGGTGAGAGAGTTCCATCGCGCAGAATTTCGGCCCGCACATCGAGCAGAAATGCGCAAGCTTCTCACCCCGTTGAGGCAGTGTTTCGTCGTGCAGTTCGCGGGCCTTCTCCGGGTCGAGCGACAAGTTGAACTGGTCTTCCCATCGAAACTCGAACCGTGCCTTACTCAACGCGTTGTCGCGAATCTGCGCAGCCGGGTGACCCTTCGCCAGGTCGGCCGCGTGCGCCGCAATCCGGTAAGCCACGACGCCTTCCCGCACATCGTCGCGGCCGGGCAGCCCGAGGTGTTCTTTAGGGGTCACATAGCACAACATGGCGGCCCCGTACCATCCGATCATGGCTGCGCCAATGGCGGAAGCCATATGATCATACCCGGGGGAAATATCGGTAATGACGGGGCCCAGGGTGTAAAAAGGCGCTTCGCCGCACCACGCGAGCTGTTTGTCCACGTTCTCTTTGATCAGATGCATAGGCACATGGCCGGGGCCCTCATTCATTACCTGGACGTCGAATTCCCAGGCGCGCCGCGTCAGCTCGCCTTGCGCCTTGAGTTCGGCGAACTGGGCTTCGTCGTTGGCATCGGCCTGGCTGCCCGGGCGCAGCCCATCGCCAATCGAGAAGGCCACGTCGTAGGTGGACATGATTTCGCAGAGCTCGTCCCAGTGGGTATAGAGGAAGTTCTCCTTATGGTGCGCCAGGCACCACTTGGCCATGATTGAACCGCCCCGGCTGACAATACCCGTGGCTCGCCCGGCCGTCAAGTGAATGAACGGCAAAAGCACTCCAGCGTGGATGGTCATGTAGTCGACGCCCTGCTGCGCCTGTTCGATGACCGTATCCCGAAACACGTCCCAGGTAAGATCTTGGGGCGCCCCCCCCACCTTTTCGAGCGCCTGGTAAATGGGCACGGTGCCCACGGGCACGGGACAGTTTCGGATAATCCATTCGCGGGTCTCGTGGATCGGTTCGGCCGTGGACAGGTCCATCACCGTGTCGGCGCCCCACCGAATCGCCCAGAGCATTTTCTCGACTTCTTCCCGAACGGAGGAGGAAAGCGCGGAATTGCCCAGGTTGGCGTTTATCTTCACCTTGAAATTGCGGCCGATAAGCATAGGCTCCAACTCGAGGTGATTTATGTTGGCGGGGATGATGGCCCGGCCCCGCGCAACCTCGTCTCGGACGAATTCGGGCGTGATCACCTCAGGCATCATCGCTCCCCACGCATTTCCGCCGTGACGCCGCTTCAATTCTTCGGAAGCCTCTTGCCACCGGGCGTTCTCCCGAATGGCAACGTACTCCATCTCAGGGGTGACCTCGCCCCGCCTGGCATAATGCATCTGCGTAACGCGAGTCCCCGGCTTAGCGCGGTAGAGAAGGTGCCGCGGGAACTGGCTGGTGCCCGAGGCCTTTCCCAGCTTCTCACGATCAACTGTTTCGACGTTGAGTCGTGACCGCACCCAGGGTTCACGGATGCGAGAAAGCCCCACAGACAGGTCGATGGCGGATTCCGGGTCGGTGTAGGGTCCCGACGTGTCGTATACGGTGATGGGCGGGTTCTCGTACGGCCGGCCTTCGGCGTCGAACGTGGTCGTCTGGGCTATCTCGCGCATGGCCACGCGAATAGCCGGAACCAATCCCTCGACGTAAACCTTACGCGAGTTCGGAAATGGTGTTCGACAAAGCGGATCCATCGCAGTAGGATTCAACCGGTTTTCATTATCCGGTTTAGAAAGCATTTCCATCCTCCGCCGCCTTAACTTGTAGCGGCCCCGCAGGCTTTCGCTCTTGGTCTCACCTTTGCCGCGAGCAAGAAGTCCATATCAAGCACAAAGAGATATAGTACCACCCGTTGGGGGCCAAATGAAGTCTCTCTTCAGGGTATTGTGCCAACTTCTTGCCGCTGGAAATGGGCTGGTCCGTTATCCGTCCCGGAGATAACCAAGCACCCGCTCGCGGGCTCGCAATGCTGAGAGGACACAGTCATTAAGTCCGACTCCCCGATAGGCATTGCCCGCAAAAGCCAATCCGGGATGGCGCTCTTGAGCCGCTTCGATCTCGCGGAGTATGTCGCCGTGGCCCAGCAGGTATTGGGGGATTCCCCGCTGCCAACGGAAGATGCGCACGTATTCGGGCTCGGAATCAATCCCCATGATAGGGTGCAACTCGCGGCGGATGAGGGCCAATAGTTCGTCATCGCCCAGCTGGACCGCGTCGGGGTCCGTGTAGCCCCCGAACATAGTCCGCAGAAGGATACGTCCCGGGGGAGCCTGCTGGGGGAACATGCTTGAAGTCCAAAGGCATCCGAGGATACGCAAACCCTCTTGGCGCGGCGCCAGAAAACCGAAGCCGTTGGTACTTCCATGCGCAGCAGCATCGTCGTACCCGGTACAGACCACGGCGATATCGGCGTACCGGATAGACGCAAGGGCTTTGCTTGCGGCTTCGTCGAGTTCTCGGCAGAACTCGGCGGCCGCGTAGGCTGGCGCGGCGACCACCAGGGCGCGGGCATGGTGCACGCGTCCCCGGCTTGTTTCTGCCGCGAAGTCCCCTTCCGGCGTTCGAAAGATGCGCAGCACCCGCTCTCCCGTGCAAACGATATCCCCCAATGCCTTTGCGGCCTCGCAAGGGAGCCTGCCGATGCCTTCTTTGAAGCTGGTCAGCGTTCCGGAGGGTCCCAGGGGGCTGACGGCCTTCTTCCGCCATCGCTTGGCTATGAGCGCGCGTGTGAGGCCGCCGTACTCGCGTTCCATGGCCGCCATGCGTGGAAAACAGTGTTCGAGAGACAAGAGCCGCGCATCGCCTCCGAAAACCCCGCTCACCATGGGTCCGACCAGGGTGTCGGCTGCTTCTGTTCCAATGCGCCGGGCCGCGAATTCCCAAATTGTCTCGCCCGTATGGTCGCGTTTCCCGGCAACAAAGGGTTCACCCGCCAGGCGAAGGCGGCCTTTAACGGAAAGCATGGGGCTGAAGAAGAAACGGGGCGGTCCAACAACCTCGTTGAGCCGTCCCTTGGTGAAGATAAACCGGCGCTTGGCGGATTGGTTTGCGCGGACCAACGCATCGGACAGTCCGAGGGCGGCTATCCAGTCGAGGGTTGCGGGTTCGCGGTCAAGGAAACCGTTGGGCCCCCGGTCGCACGCATAGCCCTCCGAGACTTCGCTCCGCGTGGTCCCCCCCACCACGTTGTCCGCCTCGAGGAGGACCACGTTTTCGCGGCCCAGGTCACGGGCGAGGTAGTACGCGGCGCATAAACCCGTTACCCCTCCCCCAACGATAATGGCTTGCTTGAGGCTACTCATCATACGGTGCGCGAGAAGCGCGCGGATTGCGCTTCCTTGCCCTTCAGGTATGCGTCAAAGACCATGGCGATGTTGCGAACGAACACCTGACCCATCGGCAGCACCGTCAAGCAAACGTCGGTCCACTCCACGAAGCCCTCGCTTCGAAACTCCTCGAGTGCTTCGCGCTCCCCAGAAAAGTATTCGTCGAACACGATCCCGTAGCGCCGCTTCAACTCACTGAAATCAAGGTAGAAATTGCACATTAGCTCGCGAATAGTCCATCTTCGGATTTCATCATCCCGAGAAAGCCGGCAACCCAGCGCGGTGGCGAATCGTCCCTCCTTGAGCGCGTTGTAATATCGAGAAAGCTTCTTTTCGTTCTGAGCGTAGCCGCCGCCCACCTCTCCGATGGCGGAGATTCCGCAGGCAACCATGTCCGACGATGGGACGATTGTGTAGCCCATGAAATTGCGGTGGAGGCGGCGTTCGTCCATGGCATGGGTCAGTTCATCATGAGGCAATGCGAAATGGTCCATGCCGATGGCTCTGTATCCGGCTCCGGTGAACATTTGGCGGGCCGCAGCGAACAAGGCATACTTCTCCGGACCAGCGGGCATTTTCGACGCATCGAGCTTCCGCTGGTTGTGCATCTTGTCCGGCAGATAGGCGCAACTGTAGACGGCAAGGCGATCGGGCTGCATCTCGATGATCTTCGGGATGGTTACGGACCACGAGGAAAGGGTCTGCCCGGGCAATCCGTAAACCAAATCCATATTGAGCCCTTCGAAACCGGCCTCGCGGCATACGCGCATGAGGGCGCGGGTCTGCTCCTCCGTCTGATTACGGCCGATTGCGCACTGGACCTGCTCATCGAGGTCCTGTACACCCATGCTGATCCTGTTGAAACCCAATTGCCGGAGAAGGGCGATCTGGCCAGGGGTGGTGACGCGCGGATCGACCTCGAGCGCCAGCTCGGCGTCCGCCGATATCTCGAAGCGTTCAGAAACCGCTGTGAACAAGCGTGAAAGCTGGCCGGTACTCAGGTATGTAGGGGTCCCGCCGCCCCAGTGGAGTTGTTTGAGGGGCCGGGTGGCCGCGAGGGCCCCGGAGAGCATCCGCAGCTCGATGTCGACGTGGTCAAGATACTTGTCCGCCACCTCTCTCTTTTCGGTGGCGATAGAATTGCACCCGCAGAAGGCACACCTCTTTTCACAGAAGGGGATGTGCACATAGAGCGATAGAGGTTCTCCCGATTTCGAGGCCGCCCGGCCGAGACACGCGCGATAATCGGCCTCGCTGAAGCTTTCTGACCAGGCAGGGACGGTCGGGTAACTCGTGTACCGCGGTCCGGGGCGGTCATACCGCACCAACAGGTCCCGGGTAACATCGAAAGCTTCCTGCCGGCCTTTGTTTTCCATTTTCCTGTCCATGCCTGCTCTCAAGCGCCTTTCGTCGAGATTATATAGAGAATCACGGCGATTTGTGGAATCGATTGGCTGCAAGTGCCCGGACGCGATGCCTCACCGGGAAAGGGGCGCGGCGATGTAAACCGCATCGTGCTTGATCTTCACAGGATAATGATTAATCAGATCGTTTGGCGGCGCATCGCTGGGCTCCAACGCGAACCGCCATTCATGCCAGGGACAGTATACCGCGCCTTCCTGAACATACCCCTGTGAAAGGCGGCCTCCTTGATGAGGACATACATCGCTGAGGGCATAAACTCTGCCCTCAATATGAAACAGAGCAACCGGTTCGCCTACCCCGCAGTCAAAGGACTTCTGTGCGCCTGGAGGCAACTCCGCGAGAGAGCAGACTCGAATCCATCCAGACATTCCGGTCCTCCTAGTGAAAATCTCAGGCTCCTCCTGCAGAGTCTAAGGCGCATGCCGCCACGACGCAACCACGTCGGGGCGGCGCCGCTCGCACCGTAATCGCCATACTCCAAGCCGGCGGTCGCGCATTTCCCGTGGGTTGCGGCAATCAGAACTGTTCCGGGCGCTTGCTGGTTGTGATGTATGTGGACTTGAGCTGGCGGCTCTTGCCGGGCGCCAAGGGCTCCTGTTTGGGAAACAGTTCCAGGTTTATGTGGCGGGCGCTTTCTTGCGCATTACAGTAGTAATAGAGGCCGTCTATCTGGTAGGAAACGAATTGGTTAATGAGCGTGACGCTCACGTCTGGCAGCCGGAAGGCCCAGCGGTAGCCATCGAAGGGGGCTAGATACTCGCTAAGGACCGGCTCGGGTGTCAAGGCACTGGAGGTGATCTTTTCCCAGCGTCCGGAGCGTTCAAGCCAGATTTCCGGAAGGGATTCTCCTGGGATGGTGAATTCCGGATGGACCTTGACATTGGGCGCCAGGGGTTGGCCGCTTCCGTTGGTCAGGATCAGAGTCACGGTAAATTCGGGCGTCGCGGGCCGCAATTCCATCACGCGCTTTACGTTCAACCCATTCTCCATGGTTGTTTCAAGAGTCAAGGCATAGAGGGTCTGACTGATAAGCTTGTAGGGAGACGCGAGGGGACGGCCTCCTTCTCCGAGCTTGTGGGTCCAATCTTGCAGCGTGCCGGGTCCTCTCCCGTACGATTGAAAACCGCGAAGCAGTTCGAGTGAGTTCTTTTTATCATGCCAGCGGATGACCGAACCCTGGAGGGAAGGCGCAACCCATATGAGGAAGTATTCGTTTTCGAGGACGCGCAATTCCGAGTCGACCCGGCGCGAGGGCGTTGTGCCTCCAGCCTGGTCGACAACGGCCTCGAAAGGCTGTCCACAAACGGTCTGGGTCACGCCGTGGCCCTTCAGGGTTTCGAGGTACTCCTCGAGGGTGGGACTGGGCGGCCGCCGTACGGTAACCTCGTAGCGTGAGTATTTCAGTTCCGGCGGGCAGATGAGGGACGCGTACTGCACCGGCACATAAGCGAGGCCGAGGCGCTGCTTGTAGGGTTCCTGGTCTCCAACCGCTTCGGATGCCTTCTTGAATATGTCTTGTGCCTTCGTGAGCACTTCGAAATCCATCCACGCTCCCGTATCGAAACAGGTCATGGGGACCTCGGAGTCCAGCACCGCTTGCGACATCAACGCGAGGTATTCCTTGATCCCTGGCGCCGCCGGACCGTAAAAGAGGTCTATGAATTCGGAAGCCAGCGCGCGGCCGTCCGCGTCGGGTTGCCATAGGCATTTCGCCACCAGATACTGGCGCAGCTCGGCAAACTCGCCTCCCGGTGCAGGACAACCTTGTTCAAATACTCCGATGGCGCCGCGTTCTTTGAAGAACTGCATGTTAGGCTGGATGACCTGAACGTTCGGATGAGGCAGCTGGAAATTCCACAAGTTCGCTGCGTAATCCCAAATGTAAAGGTTGTTGGTGAGTTCTGCCCATTTCGCGATATCGCTTTGAAACGCAACATTCTCCTGGAATTTCGGGTATGTGAGCGGGCGGGCAAAATCGCATTCGGCAGTGCACAGGCGGACGATGACGTTGGGCTCGGGGGCGAGCTGCCGTGGCGGTCTTCGCGACCATTGATATGCGAGGGTTTCGATGCGGTGTTCCGGGAACTCGCTCTTCAGTGCCCGTGCTACGCGGTTCACGCACGTTAGCAGGGCCCCGGCATGAGTTCCCTCACGTTGATCTATGGCTTGGCACCCGTCGCATTCGCAATAGTTCCCCCAATCCATCTGGGATACGCTCCAGATCTTAGGTTCAGGATTCTCCTTGATGCGTGCGCGCAGCTCCGCGGCTATCGCCGCGGCCACTTGCGGATTCGAGAAGCAGAGTTGGCCCTGAAGTTCCGGATGCTGCCGGATCTCGCGCGGGTCACGCCAGTCTATGCTTGCCGGCGCACGCCGTTGAGCATCCACAAGCGAGTAGTATTCGGGATGCTCCGCGTAGAACTTCTCTGGCGGCACAAGGTCATATGCCGTGTGAGCAAATGCGCCGAACTCATTTTTCTGTAACAACTTATGCGCCTCGCGGAAATCCGGATCGTCAGCGTTTTCCGCGTAGTCCGTGTAACGGTACTCGAAGCACGGAACAATCCGGGCCCGGACCTCGGGCAACGCTGGCGGGGCATGTTCGGGAACGTGCAGCACGCCTGGGGCCAACCATCGAACCCCCATGTACTCTTCAAAAAAGTGGTAAATGGCGTAGATGCTCCCCCTCTTGCCGCCAAGGACCAGCAAGTGACGATCGCTCAGTAATGCTGCGGAACCCTTTTCCCCAGCCGGTTCCCGGAGTGTATCCAGGATGAACCCATCCGGTCCCAATCCCTCGGTCTTCAGGTCGATCAGAAGCTCTTCCGGAATCACATTTCGCCCTATCCAGACATTCACGCGCTTTTCGGGTTTTGGGGAGATGGTTGCGTCGTGGCCAGTGGTGATTTTCCAGTATTTCAAGAAAACTTCCGCGGCGTGTTTCTGTTCGGCCGGGGCATTTGCCGCAAGGACCACGCTGACCTGGTCATAAAGGTCGGAGGAGACCCATATCGACTGTGGCCAAGCGGGTATGGCCACGCCCACGTATAGCAGAAACGCGACATGACAAAGGCGGCTTCTCACTGGAACGTCTCACCCATCCGCTGATATTTCACAGCAACCTTGAATCTTTAGAAATGTACCCTGTAGGGAATGATCTTTCAAGCAGATGAGGTTGTTCTCTGCCCGTAGCCAGCTTATTCTACCCCCAAGACGGGCATCTGGTCTTTAGCTCGGAGTTTTTCACTGCGGAAAGGGGCCTACTCCTATGGTTCATCAGGCGATCATGGAAATCACCACCAGCCGGCACGGTGAAACGCACGACCTTACGCCGGAAGTGCGCAAAATCGTCGTAGCATCGCGGATTCGTACGGGAACGTGCCACATTTTCAACGTGGGCAGCACGGCAGCTATCGGGACTATCGAGTACGAGTCCGGACTCCAAGAGGACATCGGCGCGGTGCTGGAACGCCTTATCCCTCCCAGCCGGGACTATGGCCACGAGAAGGCGTGGCATGACGGCAACGGTCATTCGCATTTGCAGGCCACTTTGATGGGGCCGGAGTTGACCGTGCCCGTCTCGGGCGGCGCGCCAGTTCTTGGAACCTGGCAGCAGATTTTTCATCTCGAGTGCGACATCAAGCCCCGCACACGCCGGATCGTTGTCACGGTCTCGGGCGAGTGAGGGAGCGGCTGTTAAACAGACTCGGGCGCTTTACTCTCGATAAGCTCGACGGCCTGGCGAATCCAATCCGCGATCGAGCTGACTGCATCTTCAACGGATATCGTGCCCGAATCCCCTGTATCGCGGCGTTTCCACTCGAGGTTGCCATCCTTGAGATTGCGTTCGCTGACAATGAGTCGAATGGGGATTCCCAGCAAATCAGCATCGGCAAACTGAACACCTGGGCGGGCGTTGCGGTCGTCGTACAGCACTTCGATGCCCGCCGCACACAGCTCGCCGTACAGTTTTTCGGCCGTTTCCTTGACCACTGCCTGGTCAAGCTTGAGGGCATTCAGATGGACCTGCCACGGCGCGATGGTGATGGGCCATTTGGGGCCGTAGTCATCCCGCCTGACCTCCATTACGGAACTCATGAGGCGCCCCACGCCGATGCCGTAACATCCCATGATGGGTGTTTGTGCCTTGCCTTGCTCATCGTCATAGGTCATGCCCATGGACTGGGTGTATTTTCGGCCGAGCTGGAAGATGTTCCCCACCTCGATACCACGCTGAAGCACGATCTTGTGCTTTCCGTCGGGCGCCAGGTCGTTTTCCTCGATGTCGACCACATCCACGGTCTCGACGCCGGGGAGATCTCGGTCGAGATTGAAGTTCTTGTAATGGTAATCCGTTTCGTTAGCGCCGGTAACAAGGTTGTTTGAAGACCTCAGCGTGTGGTCGATGACAAGGCGTATCTTTTGACGGTCGACTCCCATGGGCGAACCAAACCCGGGCTCCGCGCCCACGCTTCGGATGCGGGTTTCATCGGCAGGCACAGGCGCCGCCTGGATGATCTTGGCCAGTTTACTTTCATTGACCTCCCGGTCTCCGCGCACTACCACAAAGACCAGTTTGCCATCGGAGTCGTGGTCGTAGAAGACCGCCTTGGCCGTTTGCCGCGCTTTTACGCCAAGAAAGCCGGCTACCTCGTCAATGGTGCGGCAATTGGGAGTGTGAACCTTTTCGAGAGGAAGGGAGTCTTCGGGATACCCTTCGATGACTCCCGTGGCAACCTCTTGGTTGGCGATATACGAGCCGTCCTCGCTAGTGACGATGGTATCTTCCCCGACGGCGGTCAATAACATGAATTCGTGAGCTACCGAGCCCCCCATCATCCCCGTATCCGATTGAACAACAGTCACTTCGGGTATTCCGGCACGCGCAAAAATGCGCTCGTACGCCCGGTAACACTTTGTGTAGTAGCGCTCGAGGTCTTCCTGAGACGTATGGAAGGAGTAGGCGTCTTTCATCGTGAACTCGCGCACCCGGATGAGCCCGCCTCTTGACCGAGGTTCGTCGCGGAACTTGGTCTGGATCTGATACAGCATGAAGGGAAACTGCGTATGGCTGTGCACTTCGTTGCGGCAGAGATGGACCACGGCCTCCTCGTGGGTCATCCCCAGGAGCATGTCGTGGCCGGTTCGGTCCTTGATGCGCAGCAATTCGGGCCCGACCCCCTCGTATCTTCCGGATTCGTCCCACAATTCCCGCGGGAGCACGACAGGCATCAAGACTTCTTGTCCGCCTATCCGGTCCATTTCTTCGCGGATAATGGCCTCGATCTTGTGGCAGACCCGGAACCCCGGAGGCAATAGCGAATAGATGCCGTTAGCCACTTGTCTTGCATAGCCGCCGCGCAGTAGGAATGCGTGACTCTCAAGGGTAGCCTCCGCGGGCCGCTCCTTGTACCGCGCACCGACCATGTGACTCATTCGCATAATCCAATGCTCTCCTTTTCTTGTGGACACAACCGCGGGGATGATGCATCCTCGCGCATTTCCCCCTTGCCTGAAGACGGGATCCTACCTGTCACATAGGCCTTCATGCAAGGCGCCTCGAATGAGACGGGTTGCCCGGGACCGCCGAAGAGAGCGAAAAGACCGCAGGTGCGAGTCAAAGGCTGACGTTCTGGAGGCTGGTGTTGGTGTATTGGTGGAGCTCGATGCGGTTGCCGTCGGGGTCCGTGAGCCATGACTGCCAACTGTTGTCGCCCCCGAACAGCATTTCCGTCGTCTCCACTCCTCTTTCGCGCAATATGGCCAAAGTGGTCCGAAGATCGTCCACCTCCAGGCAGAGATGCCTGTAGGACTGTGTATCGTCCCGTTCTCCTCGATTTCCCTGGAAGAGTTCGATGAACTGACGATATCCCACATGGAGGTAAACGCCGGTACGTTCGCCCTGCTCGTTCCGGAAATCAAAGGCGTGTGCCAGCCCTAGCTTCTCGACGTAGAACGCGATCGCCGTCTCCAAGTCCCGGACGACAAAGCAAACGTGCGCCATCCCAGTGATCATAAGAACTGCTCCCTTGCGCCTGACCTCTCACGCGCTGCCTCATTCTTGGCAAGCTAGAAGGATAGGTCCTCCGCAGAAGAAAGACATTAACGCCACGGACCTATATTTCCAAGTAATTGTCACCATAAGCCTTATAGCACTCGTTGGGAAAGATTTCTTGCCGCACGCGCCGCCGGGTCCCCCGGTAGTCCCAGTCTTGAGACAGCGGCCGCCATCCATACGCGTCGCCGATGACCTGTCCATTATGGAACATCGCCTCGAAGGGGTCCCTTACCCCCAATTCCTGGGGAGGCATCCAACTCCACACCGCCGCTTTGGTGCTTTCTCCCATCAGCCAGAACTGGTACGTAAGGTCTTCGACAGTGTCTCCGGGTTTCAAGTGCAGGTCGCCTCGCGCAATGGCATCGCGCACAATGCCGCTCATGACATTGGCAGTCTGCCGGGCGGAAAGGCGCAAACGCCAGAGGGACGCCTGCGAAGCTTTCTGGGTAATCGCTTCCGCGCTTATCAGCTGAAAGATCCGGGCATCCCCTGGATACAGGAGGGCAAAGAGTTCGGTGGCTTCTCCTATCGCATACATTCGTTCGCGCGGCGTTCCTTTGAACATCGCAGCGCGATCGACCAGGCCGCGTTGCAGGTCCACGCTACGCCCCGCCAAAGCGATGATAATCTCTTCTTTGCAGCTGAAATGCTGGTATACAGTTGCCTTTGCGACATCGAGACGGGCGGCGACACGGGCCATGGTCAAGCCGTGGTAACCCTTTTCCAAGACCAGAGCCCGGGCAATCTCGAGCAGATGCCCTTCCCGTTCCCGGATCTCACGTTGTTTTGGTGTCAGTGTGGACATGGTGAGAGTGTACGACCGACGCGCAGAACGTGTCAACGCGACCCAAACCCGCCCCGCAAAGGTCCAAGAGCCTCGGGTTTATGTCGATCATGCGTGAGAGGTGGCTAAGGAAAGTCGGCAACCAAACAAAAAGGGCCGACCGACTCTTGACGAGACGTCCGGCCCGATTTTCGGATTCCCAAGAAAACGCTTACGCGCTATGACACGGTTCAGTCGCCGATATCAGCCGATATCAGATATCATCCGATCCAATTTCATTTACATAGCCGACGATGGCGAAAGCCTGATTGACGGGAGCGCGGTTGTCCGGGTACCTGATGAACTCGACATGGCCGTCCATGAAGAGCACATTGGAGCCGCCGGGAATATGATTGAAGTCATATGTCCGCGAGGAAATTATGTCCCACATGACCGGAAGTTCGCTCTGGGCCATGGCGCTGCCGGCAGGATTGTTAATGTCGGTAATGAAAAAGCGCTCGATCCCTTCACGAAGACGGTATGTCGTGTAAATAGTTGTCGCACTGAGCCCGGAGTACGAAAGAGTCTGCCCACTCGGGACGTCCGCGTCGCACACCGCCATCCACTGGGTTAGGTTTGTGAGATTGGGCAATATTGTCGGCGCGGATTTTTCCCACATG
>DAOLNV010000090.1 GCA_035416745.1 Candidatus Hydrogenedentota bacterium
CCTGCCTGCCCGGGATCCCGAACTGGCCCGCGTGTTCGAGGCGTTTGATGCCGACCAGACCCGGTATGAGGCTGGCGAAAGCGGCTGGTGGGACGAAATGGAACAGCACGTGGGAGAGGAAGAGGCGGACGGCGGCGCGTGGTCGGAGGGCGAATGAAGATCAGGCTCAACCGCACCCGGGCAACAATCCTGCTCCTGGCAGCACTGGCAGGAATAGTCTGGCATGCAGCTCGAGGACACGTGCACGTTCATATACCGAACATGCGGCTGCCTGAATTGAGCGGCCCCGAGTTCGTGGCCGCGCTGGCGATCCTGGGCGTGGTCATAGTTGGCATCGTCAGGCTGAGAAACAACCGGTGACCAAACAAAGGAAAGGGGGTGAGAGTATGAGCGAAAACAACGTGTTCGTACTGCCTGAGAACTGGAACGACCCGGACCTCGTTGACGAGGGAGAATACCGCGTCACGGTAACGAAACTCGCCTACAACGATGACGGCGACCGGCTCGTAGCAGAATTCCAGATCCTGGACGAAGGGCCCTTCGCGGGGCGAAAGCTGTTCCAGACGTTTACGCCCTCGATGCCCGTCGGAAAACGGCTTCTGGCAGACCTCTTCGAAGCCGCCGGGCTAACCCAGACAACAGGCACCATCTATCTGGACCAGGCCAAGGGCAAGACGCTGCGCGTGCAGGTGCGCCACAACCACAGCGACAAGACCAACCGCCAGTATGCCAACGTTACTGCCATACGCAGCGTGTAGGGCTGAACGAAGAGGCGGGGCGCGCGTCAACGCCCCGCCTCTTCAAGTACGTGATAAGTCATTCGGGAGAGCAAGACGTATGCATGAAGCAATCAGGCTTCCGGGAGATTGGGATCATATCCAGACTCAGCTCGCACTCGCGGGCCTCGCCGAAAATCTGGCCCTCGTTCGAAATGTCCGTCAGAAGCGGGATAACCGCATTGAGGTCGAGCTGGAAGTACACAGCGAAGGCCGCTTCAAAGGACAGAGGCTATCCAGGATCTTCGATTTGGACAAGGATGTTGACCGCCAGGCGCTCAAACAATTCGTCGTGGCTTTAGGAATCCACACCACGGGGCGGGAACTCGACCCAGAAGCCTGCAACAACAAACCGGTGCGGATTGCCCTCAGTTCAGGAACTGCCGACGACGGAAGGGTCATTGTCAACATCTTTGCATTCGATGAAGCGTAAGCGAGCCGGCAGAGTTGAATCCAGAGATAACCCAATGGATAAGAAGAACGGAAAGAAAACCAAGAATTTATTAGCCAAATCCTGGCGTGTCCGGACCGACATTCCGGACAACCTTCCTGTGAGCAATCGAGAAGTTGAGATTCTCCTTCGCTCCCTGCCTCAGGATTTGTTGGATACCTTTTGCAGATCCATGACATGTGCTAAGATCATTACTG
The DNA here is from genome assembly GCA_035416745.1 of Candidatus Hydrogenedentota bacterium. Classification (NCBI taxonomy): domain Bacteria; kingdom Pseudomonadati; phylum Candidatus Hydrogenedentota; species Candidatus Hydrogenedentota bacterium. The sequence continues at coordinate 1,425 of DAOLNV010000090.1, forward strand.
GATCTCAGGAGGACTAACGATGAACGTGGTGCTGTATGCGCGCGTGTCGACTACGAAACAGGCAGAGCGAGACCTCTCAATCCCTGACCAGATTCGGCAGATGAAATCGTACTGCACACAGCATAATCACACAGTCGCAAAGGAATACCGGGAAGAAGGAGCGTCTGCCACGGATGACAAGCGGCCAGTCTTCCAAGAGATGATGAGGGACATCATCAACGGAAACGTCGTCATTGAAGCTATTCTCGTGCTGACTACAAGCCGTTTCTTTCGCGACGCCACAGCTGCCAGAATCTGGAAACATAACCTTCGCAAGAAGGGTATACGCGTTATTGCGACATCCCAAGAGGTTGCGGATGACCCCATGGGGGATTTTGTGGAGGGCATCTTTGAGCTTATAGATCAGTATGAAAGCCAAATGAATGGCTATCACACACTTCGCGGTATGAAGGAGAACGCACGACGCGGATACTTCAATGGCTCAAATGCTCCTTTTGGGTACTACTGTAACCGCGTGGAAGACGAAAAAGGGAATTTGAAAAGCCGTTTGGAGGTGAACCCTTCGGAAGCTGACACTGTAAGAAAGATCTTTTCTCTCTACACTGAGGGTTCCGATGGGAGAACAGTCGGTGCTAAACAGATCGCACAATTGCTCAACGATGAGAATGTTCGCGCCAGAGGAAGTGCGAAATGGTCCAAACAGCGTGTGCTTTCCATAATCAGTGACTCGACCTATATCGGGGAGTATTTCTTTAACCGAAAGGATGCCAAAACACGTCGAGAGAAGCCTCGTGACCAATGGATAGCTATTGAAGTAACGCCCATCGTAGAGTCGTCCGTATTCCATAAAGCTCAGCGAATTAGAGCGTCTCACGAACCTTCGCGAAAACCTGGCAGGACAACCGCAAGCCCGCTGCTCCTTGCAGGACTGATGAAATGCGGACTGTGTGGCGCGGCGATGACACTTGAGACGGGGAAAGGCGGCGGTTATCGCTACTACAACTGCCGCCGATTTCTGCGCGAGGGCAAGTTCGCCTGCAAGGGCCAACGCATTCCATCTGCGGAATTTGAAAAAGTAGTGCTCGCCCATCTATCCGATGTCGTCTTTTCTGAGACAAGGGTACAAACAATAGTTAATGAGGTGAGCCAGGCTCACGCAGAAATGCGCCGAAGCATGACGTCAGCCCGCGAACGCCTGAAGAAGCAACTCGAAAAAATCGAGGCAAAACTCCAACGCCATATTGATGCTATTGAAGCCGGCGCCGTCGATCTGAATCTGGTGGGCGAGCGCATTCAGGAGCTGCACGAAGAACGCGAAAACGTCCGTCGAGAACTCAATAATTATCAGACGCCAAAGGCCATTCCGGGCACAATTCAGCACCCGGACAACGTCCGTGTGATTCAAAAATCTCTCAAGGATTTGTTCCTCGCACGAGACAGCGGAATCGCCAAGCAGTATGTGCGTTATCTTGTTGACGAGATTATAGTTAACGGCACGGACGTGCACATCCACGGGAACACAACTGCCTTCCTGAACACCCTCGCACAAAAAAACAATGTGAGAACCGGATGTTTACCAGTTCTCACATTGGGTCATGACTGGCTCCGCGGACAGGACTCGAACCTGTGACCTAGTGGTTAACAGCCACCCGCTCTACCGACTGAGCTACCGCGGAATGGGTATTCAAAAGGCCTGAAGATCTTACTAAATGCGGGAGGGCGGGATCAAATAGTTGCCCGATTCTCAGTGAGCTGTGTTGGAGGGCACCGACTCTGCAATCAGCACGACCCAGTCTTCGTTGGGTGTTTCGGGGGGAGGCCCGAGAGGCACGGGGCCGCCTCCGACCAGAGGCTTCTCGGTACCGGCGAAGTTGCCGGTGCGCGGGTTGTACCATCGCTGGCGGAGCTCGCCCGGGGCGCCGCTCAGATCGAGGGTTCCTGTTTGTTCGGCAGAGGGCAGGTACACGGCGTAGCACTGGCCGGGTTTGGCGAAGACTTGTCCTGTGACCAGGTTGTATTCTCCCTGATACGTTGAGGCGCCGTGCAGCCATTCGTCAGCGGGGACCATTTCCCAGAAGGGGAGGTAGCGCTCGATGAATTCGCGGGCATACGCCATGTATCGCCAAAGCGGCTCGTATTTTCGGAAATCGTTGGTATCGAGGAGGTCGTCGAGGATGAACTCCAATTGCCCACCGGAAAAGTAGATGGGCCATAGGTATTCGCGCCTTTGCCGGGCTGCGTTCTCGGGATGGGACTTGTCTGGGAAGAACTCGTCCATTCCGATGACGAGGGGCATTCCGGCGGCCCGGGATTTTGCGCGCCACTGCTCGACAATGGCGGTGTCTCTGGTCTGGAATGACGTGACGGCGAAGCGTGGATCGCCCAGGAAAGGGGCCCACGCGTCCTCGACAGTGCCCGCGTGGTGCACAGTGATGGGGTGGTCGTAGGGGTCTACGTCCTGAAGGTACTGGGCGAAGTCTTTCACGAGTTCGGGAGGGAACTTGTGGTTCAGGTTGTATTCTTCGCAGAGGTTCCATTGCAGCGCGGGGAAATGCCCGAATCGGGCGGCAAGTTCGCGGTAATACAGCTTACGCTCGATGCCGAGCGTGGCGTCGTCCAGCTCGCGCTTGTTGGGTTCTTCGGCTTCGTTGAGGACGAAATGCAGCATGATGCCGTTGCGCTGGGCATGGTCGAACACGATGGCCCACTGGCGGAGTTTCGCGATGTCGAAATGGAGGTTGTCGTTGCGTGGGCTTCCGGCGGGGTCGATGGGACTCAGATAGGGGTACACGTTCTTGCCGTCGCCACCGATGTTCATCGGAAGGAAGTAGATGCTGTTGACTTTCATCGAGGCGAGGTAATTGAGCGCGCCGATAATGCCTTTTCCGCTGCCATTGTCCCAATCGGGATCGCCCTGGCGCCAGTCGGCCACATGCTTTTCATACGTATGCCCCGGGTTGGGCGTGTTCGCGAATCCGGCATAGGCGAGGAAATCTTCCGGGCTGTCGGTGCCGCCTTTCAGCCAGTACGGGCCATCGCGCAACTTGAAGTAGTGGCCGCCCACGTATTCGAGCCGGCCCCCGCGATAGAAGCCCGGGGCTGACACTTCTTGCGGCTGCACCGCAAGGATGCCGTCCGCGCCGTCGAACGCCGTCGCTTCCCCGTCGCCGGGGTCGAGGCTCACGGCGATGTTTGCCCCCTTTCTGAATGAGGCGCGGTAACGCCATTCGCCGACGGCGTCTGGCGAGAACATCGCGCGCCAGACATCGCCTTCAAGTCCGCCTTTGCCGTCTCCCGCGAAGAATCCCGGCACGTCGTATTCAATAGCGCCGGGGCCTGTGAACCGCACTTGCAGCCGGTAATCGAGAAAGGGGTTCGGATTGGAATCGGCGGCGCGCGCGCTGGGTCCGTGAAAATCGACAGTGACGGGACTCCACTTCGCGTGGCGTTCGTCTGTGCTGGATTCGTCCGGCGCGAACCCGTTGGCGCGGGCGAAAAGACCAAGCACCTGGTTTAGTTTGGCATCGCGTTCTCCGCCCTCGAGTTCGCCCCAGTCGCCGCCGGCGCAGATCAAGGCGGCATTCAGGTTGGGGATGAACGCCGATGAATTTCCCCGGGCCCCGATCGACATGACGGTGTCGCGGGGCGCATCAGGCCATGTCAACAAGCCGGGATGCAGGCGGCTGGTATCATTGAACCACCAATTGAAACCGTATACGCCGGGTCCCGCGGCGCTGAAATGGTCTGAGCTGCCGCCGTACGAGCCGATTCCGAGATAATCGTCATCAGTACCCGTGTGCTGGGTTTGCGGGAGATCTTTGGGCGTCTGGGGCCGCATGTATTCGTCGAAATAGCGCGCGGGCAACACCTGGCGTCCGTTCCAGTTGCCTTTTTGGGTCCAGAACCAGACGATGCGCGCGAAATCCCGTACGGATGCACTGAGCCGGTTCTTGCTGTTGAACTGCAGGCCGTCCTGGAAACCCAATACTCCCAGGTGCTGGGGAGCTGGGGCGGCCTCGTTGCCGTGCTGCTTGAAAACCTTCTCGAAGAGGGTCTTCTGGTACAACTGAATGGCAAAATCGTTGTAGGCCCATGCTTCGCCGGGGCCCTCGGGGCGCGCGTACCCGCTGGTCATGGCGCCGAGATGACGGAAGGTGATGCCTTGGTGCCGGGGCTGCAGTTGCCAACCGAAGTCCGCGATGGGTTGGTCCACGCTCGTGACAAGGCCTTCCTCGATAGCGAAGAAGAGGAGGGTGCTCAGCACGGGTTTCGCCGAAGAATACCAATCGCCCAACTGGGCCTGGTCGCCCCAGGTCTTGACGACATAGCCGTCTTTGATAACGCATCCCCGGCCGCCGAGGCGTTCGGCCAGAGCATCAAGGTCCGCGGCGTTCACGCCCACTTCAGCGGGAGCCCGGTGTTCCCAGTCCGCCCCTGGAAAATGTGTTTCTGCGCGCGCCGCGGACAGGCTGAAGAGCCCACATGCGAAGACAAGCAGGAACCGGTGCATCAGGCCAATCTCCCGTAGACAACAGAGTCATTATCGCGAAACCTGTCCGGCCCGATTTGCGGACCAGGCATTGCCGCTTCACAGGGTATCACATTCTGCGGGCATGTTTAGGGGCGTATTGCGATACGCCCCTACCGAACAAGGGTTCGTGGTTATTTCCTCGCGGCTTGGTCGTTGAGCACCGCGGTCGCGTGGCGGGCGTGGTGGCCGTGCAGGTCTTGCGCATACTCGCGCAGGATGCGTTCGCCCAAGCCGTCGTAGTCGCCGCAGCGATACAATGCGCGCGCCAGGATCAGTTCGCGCAGGGACAGATTACGGGACAGGTCGGGGTCGGCATATTGGGACTGGGTTTTGGCGTCCTGGATGTCCGTGGCCGCGTGTCCCATCATCCCCGGCATGCGCAGGAGCGCGGCCATGGCTTCGGCCGCTTCCGATGCCTTGAGCGATTCAAGAGCGACGGCGGCCGCCCGGTGATGGGAAAACGCGCTATCGGGACCGAGTTGTTTGAGCTTTCGGAGTATGGGTTCGACGGCGCGTTTGTCGCGGGTGGCGCCTGCAGCGATGATGAGGCTGTCGAGGGGACTGACACTGCCGCCGAATTGGCCCATACCCTTGAAATTCCAGCCCTCGTCCCATTCGCGGCTGTCGATGGCCGCGAGCAGAGTGGAAATGCCCATGTTGTCGCCGAGCATGCCCAGGATGTGGGCGTAGACGAGACGGTCGTCCTCGTTGGCCGCCAGTTCGTATGCGGAGCGGAGCAGCGGCTTAGCCTCGTCCGGCTGCGCGAGAATTACGCCCAGTCCCTTGAAATCGTCTACGACGTCCGCGACGGCCTGCCGCACCTTTGCCTCGCTGAATGGGTAGGAATCGGTGTCGGTAAGCACATTCTCGGGGACGCAACCGGTTTCCACGAGGTGGTGTTGGAGCGCTTTGAGGTCGATATGGCGCAACGGCACGCCGGCCTGCGCGGCCATGGCCGCGGCCGCGCCCGCCGCGTAACCCTGGTTCTGGATGTCGGGCTGCATGCGCAGAATCGGGACGGCGTCCCGGTGAGCGCTGATGCCCAATCCGGTAACCAGCATGCCCTCATACCCCTCTGGCAGGAGGGCGCGGTAGGGCGTGTAACCGCCGACGCCGGTCTTGTCTGGAGGATTCAAGGTGAACAGCGGGTGCACCGTGTAGCCGTGGCTGTCGAAGTTACTGTACGAATAGCCGATGCTGTCCGGATAGGTGCGGCCGTTGAAGAGGTCCAGAGGCGAGATGACGAAGTCGCCGACGATGCGGCGCCGTTCACGCGTGTCGATCAACTGGCCGAGATCGAAGGCGGACTTATATTTGTCTTTCGCGACGACGAATGTTTGCCACATGTCCAGGATATCGCCGTCGTCGGTGATCGTGTAATCGGTATTGGTGTAGTTGGCGCCCAGATTGCGAGGGGGCATGCCGGTGCCCTGCACGGCGACGTAGGAGCCATCCGTGTACACGCTTTGGGCGCCTGCCGCGACCGCGATGTCGGCGTTGCCGGTGGAATCGATGACGACGTCCGCCAGGACCACCCCGCGTCCCCATGGCGTGGCCACGACGGCTCCTTTGACGGTGTTGCCGTCAACCACCGCTCCGCAGCCGATGCAGCCGAACCAGATATCAGCGCCCGCGGCGCGCAACTCGCGCCGGTACCATTCCATGCGGCCCTCGACGTACCATCCCGACTTGCCTCTTTGTGCGCCGGTCGCTTCCATGGCGGCGTCGATTTCGGCGGTAAACCCCTGCCGGTGGCCCCAGTAATAGTTTCCAATGAGACCAAGCGTGCTGACGCCACCGAGGCCATGGAGGTACTCGACGACGAGGGTTCTGGCGCCGCGCCGCGCTGCCGAGATGCCCGCCGGCGCGCCGCCCGTGCCTCCCCCGATGACCACCACGTCGTATTCGGCGAGCACCGGCAACGCGGCCGCCTCGGCCGGGATCGTGGGCAATCCGTTCTGGAAAGGACGCACGCCGGTGAGGGACTCGCGCACGTCGCCCGGTTCGGTCGGGGCGCCTGGTCTGCCGGGCACGTAGGCTCCTGGAGCCAACGCGCGCGCAGGGCCGGTTTCGCCGAGGGTGTTGCGGAGGGTCTCGGCGAGGAGCGCGGCCACACGGCGTTCGCCTTCCGCGGAAGGATGCACGCCGTCCGGAAACAGCGCCACGGCGTCTTGCACGAGGGCAGCATTCACGTCGGCGAGCGCCGCGCCGGTATCGTGTGCCACGCGCGCGGCGGCGTCGCGATAGCGGGTCAAGACGGCTTCGAGTCCGCCCTCCGGGTCGTAGTATTCCTTGGGGTGGCGGGCATGGTACTGCTCAGGCACGATGGGCGGCAGGGTACAGACGACAACCTGCGCCCCGGCGGCCTGGCAGCGTTTCACGATCTCCCGCAGAGCGCCCTCGTAGGCGTCCAGCGGCGTTTTGTACGCGCCGGGCGAGGGCATCACGCTGTCGTTGGTACCGAACATCACCACGACGGCTGCCGGACGGTGTGCCAGGACGTCGTTCTCGATGCGGGCGAGCCCTCGCGGCGCTGTATCGCCCCCAACGCCGGCGTTGATCACGTCGTAATTGCCCAGCAGGGTTTCGAGGCGGCCGGGATAATGCTGCGCGGTAATGCTGTCCCCGAAACACACGATTTTGGGCCGGGGTTTAGCGCGCGCCCCGGCGGCGGCCGCGCGGCCGATGCGGGTCCCGGCGTCCATGTAAGCGAGTGGGCGGAGCAGCTTCGCCGCGGCGTCGCGCGGCACGTCGGCGCATCCGCCAAGCACGTACAGGCGCTTGATGTCCACCGGCCGGAACACATCGAGGTCGACAGCCCCGGGACCCGGCCACTCGCTGTCGAGGGAGAATTCACCGAGTATCTTGTCTGGGGGGACTTGGAACGGCATGTCGGAAGCCGCAACCTGCCCTTTTGCGTAGGATGCGTCGCGCAGAGTGTTCTCGGCAGCGGCGAACGAGGCACACGACGCATCGGGCATGTCGATATCGAGGGTATAGGCGAAGGCGTCGTACTGCGGGGACGCGCCGCCCTCCGCCTGCACGCTCTGTACGGGCGAAGGAAGCAGCTCAACGCGCGCCGGTGTGCCGGCAGGCTGTTCGCCCCCCACCACGATGCGCGTGAACGGCTGTTTGCCCGCGGGATACTCGGAGAATTTCGCGCCTGCCATACGCGCGACCGTTCCGCGGTCGGTTGCATCGATGACGACCTTGGCGAGCACGGCCTGGCGTCCGGCGCGGTTGGCCATAACGATACCCGCAAGTTCTCCGCCGGGTTCGCGCAGGACATCGGTGGGATAACAGCCGAACAGGAACTCGACCCCGGCGTCGAGCAGCGCCTGGTCGAGCACGCGTTTCACTTGCATGGGCGCGGGCGGCAGGCGATGGCCGCGCTTGAGCGCGGCTTCATCCACCGGCGGCTCGATTGCGATCTCGGCCAACAGCAGGCGTTGGACGTTGGGAGTCTTGCGCGCGGTCACCCGCACGTAGCGCGCCGTGGCATCGACCGGCACGCTCAGCGTCAACGCGGAATCGAGGAAATCGCCCTGGCCCAGTTTGTCGTTCACGACCGTGCCGATTTCGCGCCAGGCCGTGCCGTCGCCGCTGATGGCAATGGCAGCATCCTGTAGTTCAATGTCAGCGTTGCGCTGAAACGCCAGTATGTGGACCTTGCCTATAGCAGTCGCGCTGCCGAGGTCGGCCGTGACGACTACGTCGCCGTTGTACTGGACGCTCTGGTTATATGCGTTCTGCCATTTTCCGTCGGCGAGCATGCTCGGGGGCGTGGTGTCTTTGTGCTGTTCGTCGAAAGTCAGGCTGGTTTCGTAGGTGAACGGGAGCAGCTCGCGGACGGGCGTGCACAACAGGGGCTCTTCGAACAGCGACTGGGCGAGCGGGGTTGCGGGTTCCTCGCCCGGCTCCAGCCACAGCCGGTACGTGCCGCAGACATCTTCGCCCAGGTACGGCTGCGGGGCGGCGAGAAACACCTTCGCGCCCTGTCCCGCCGCCTCAACGGCCGCTGCTACGGCTCCCGTCGACCCGCCAATCACCACCACGTCGACTTCATAGGCTACGGGTATCTGCCGCGCCGACTGAAGCACGATTCTCTCCTGCGCCCCGCTGACCGACGCCAGAAGAACGAGAGCAATGGACATACCACCCACAAGAATACGCTTTGACATGAGCAAGACTCCTCAAGAACGCCGACTGCATTGGAGAAACCTCGGACCAGTCCCTTCTCCAAAGCTATACCGATTTGTGGGCAGCGGCGTCAAATGGAAGGAGACGGGGGAGCCTCGGACGAAGCGCGGGGTCGGTCGTCTGTTGGCCGTGGGCGAACGGCGTCGGGGAGACCTTCGGTCGCAAGAGTGGCGGGGTCGGGAGACCCCGCCACAGCGTGGGAGGGAGACCCCGCCACGGCGTGGGAGACGCCATTCACTTTGGTTCTGAGATCGTCTCGCGGAGTTTGTAGTAGCGCTCGCGCGTCAACATGAGGTTGAAGGTGAACCCGGCTTTGCGGCCTGGAGGTTGAGGAACGGTGTGGATGATCTTGTACCCGTTCTTTTCGAATGCGCGGCGGCTGCGGGGGTTGTGATCGCCCACGCCGCACCCGAAGATAGCATCCGCTCCGCATTTCTGGAATCCGAACCGCGTGAGCAGGCCGATAACGCGGCTCCCCCAGCCCTTGCCCCACAACTCTTTCTTGCCGATGGCGAGATCGATGCGCCTCAAGTCCATGCCGGGGTAGCGGTCCAGGATTTCGGGCAGGTTCATCTCCTGCAGCCAGCAGTCGCCAATCGGGACGTCGTCCAGTTCGATGATGAAGATGTACGCGCTCTGCGAGACCGTGCGGTAGAGCTCCTGCACGGCTTCGATGGGGCGGCTTGTTACGTCATCGCCTTCCCAGTAATAGAGCACCTCCGGGTCGTTGTTCCACGGGCGGATGGTTTCCCAGTCGCGTTCGGTCATCGGGCGGAGGGTGAGACGACCCTCCGACAAGCGCACGCGATGGACCCGCAGTTGTTGCATACAGGCGTTTTCCTCGGCGCGGGATAGACAATACGTGAAGGCTTTGCACCCCGCGGCAAACCCATTGTACACTGGTCGAAATCACGCTTTGAACACACACGCTGCGCACTTGTATGCAACGGGCTAGCCTCGAGTCGCATCCAGAGGAGTCTCCGGAATGCTTGTTCGATTCACCCGCAGTTCCCTGACCGGCGGCCTTTTCATCGCGGTTGCGGTCCCGATGCTTCTGGCGAGGGCAGCGGCCGGCGTTGAAAACCAAGAAGTGTTGCGCCTGCCCGTGCCCATTAATTGCGCCGAGGCCATCATCGAGCCGTTCTGGTCGGAAGGCGTGAGCGGATTTTCGAAATGGACGGTCGAGGACGGCGCCGCCCATGGCCTCTACATTCACCAGCATTGGTTCACGGTGGATTTCGAGTGGGGGCGGAAGCCCGCGCAGGGGCCCGCGCTCCGTATGTGGCGCGACTTCAACGTTGACTGCAGCCGCTACAACCGTCTGATCCTGCGGATGGTGGGTCCGCGGGATGCCGTCATGCACATTCGGGTAGAAACCGACAAGGGCGCGCGCGAGACGTCATCCCAACCGTTCGCGGGCGAGGAAATCGAGATATTCCTGGACCTCGAGGGCGCGCAGGTCATCCACCGCATCACGCTGGAGCTGGAAGCGCGTCAGGAAGGCTCGGCGGTGGGCTGGCTGCGGTGGGTCGGGCTGCAGCACACTGAACGCCTCAAGGATTACTTCGCCCAGTGGGATATGAGGGGCGTAAGCTGGGAGAATCAACTCAAGGCCCCGTCTTACGAGCCGTCTTTTGAACCGCTCTACGGCATTTTCCTCACGCCCGAGGAATTGGCCGCAAAGCGCCAGGAACACGAGAAGGACATGGCCGGGAAGGGGAAATCGCGCTACTCCCAGTTGGCCGAGGCCGCCAAATCCTATGATTTTGAGCGGGGCATCGAAGAATTCGCGCGCAGCGGAGGCGACAACAAGGGGGAAGGACGCACGCGCGACGCGGAGCGGTTTCCCATGCCCGGCAGCCCGGGCCTGGCGGAAGCGGCCCTCGTTGTGCGCGATGCCGGCGCGTTGCGGGCGGCCGCGCGGTATGCTCTTTGCCTTGCCGCGTGCCAGTACTGGGATGACGGGTTCATGGCGTATTACACCGGAAGCGACTGGGACAACCGGGCATTCCGGCGTTCGTATATTACGGAAGACGTGGCGTATCTGGCGGACGCCGCCGGCGAGATGTTCACGGAGAACGGGCGCCTCTACCTGATGCGGCGGCTTGCCGAAGAAGGAGTGGGGCGCATCAACTTCGTGCTTTGGCGCCATGAGTATGTGTTCCACTGCAACCAGCTGGGGTTCTTCAATACCGGGCGGATGGCCGCGTACCTCGTCATGGAACGGCAATGGCCGCGCGTACGTCCGTACACCGACCTGGCTTATGACGACATTGTGGACAACTTGAATCTCGTCATTCAGCCCGACGGCGGCTATCTCGAAACGCCCTCCTATTTCGGTTCGACCTCCAATCGAAACCTTCGCACGATTGAATGGTATGCCCGTGCCCGTGGAAAGGATGCCACAGCTCTGACCCCTGAACCCCTGACCCGTACCGGCAACTACGCGGCGGTCATCATGTCCACCACCGACCGGGAGATTATCCCTTACGGCGATTCGGACTTGGACATGGGCGGGGAAACGCTCGAGAGGATGCACGCCATGCTGCCCGGCAGCTATTGGACGTCGCTCTACAACAAATGCCGGGTGCGCAACGGCATGCCGCCCCTCGAGATTTCCGGGCCGGCACTGCCCGCGTTCATCTCGCTGCCGGACACCGGTCTCATGGCGTCGGTACGCGAACTCGGCGGCCAACCGGTCAAGCTATTCCTGATGGGTTACCGCGTCGGGTGCGAGCATACGCACGAAGACATCGGCAGCTTCGTGCTCGAGTTCGGCGGGCAGTCTTTCGCGGCCGACCTCGGTATCTGCACCTACAGCGACCCCATCCATCACGTGTACAAACAAGCCCAGCGCCACAATATGCTTGCCCCGTACGGCACTCCCGACAGGCCTCACCCCGTCAGGCCGCTGCCGGTTGACGTGAAGCCCGCCGGCGAGGGCGATGAAATGCGGTTCAAGGCACGGCTCGACGCCACAGCCGGTTGGGACGGCTTCTACAAGAAATGGGTGCGCCAATGGGAGTCACCCTCGCCGGATACGCTGATCATCCGCGACGAATACGAGCTCGGCAAGGGAGACGGCGTCGAGTTCTACTGGCAAACCATGCTTCCATGCCGGCTTGACGGCCAGACGCTCACGATAGCCGGTGACAAGGGTACGGTAACCATAGCGGCGCCCGAAGGCACGTCGGTCCGCCTCGAGACCCTTCCCCTGCACGGCGGCGAATCCCACCAGCGCATCGCCATTCGCAAAGAAGGCACGTCCGGAAGTGTCGAGGTGCTTGCGAGGCTCGCGCCTAAGACATTGTGACGCCGGCTTCTGTCGGACGAGTGTGGGTTCCATGCCGTAGAGCTGGCGGAAGGCGGCCAGCACGTCCTGCATCTCTACCTCTCATGTGGGACCGGCGCCCTCGCCGGTCGAAGAAAAGTGTTACCAGGCGCGTCAACGACCGCCAGGGGCGGCGGTCCCACACCGGAGGAGACCTTGGCCGCGCAATCGCGGGGTATTGAGGAACCGGCCGTGCAGTCCAGGACGCGGGCCAGAAACGCACTCGATATCCAGAAGCGGACGTTTCGCGCGAGGTCTTGCTGCGATTTCCCCGGGGTACCCGGTTTCTGGATCGTCACAAAAAAGAGTACACTGTGGACAAGGCATCGGATTGGTTCTGGGGGTATTCAGCACGTTGCTGCTGCGACGAAAGGGTAACTGACAATGGCTTTGAAGGAATCCGGGAAGCCCCAATCACGATTTGCTTTGAGCGCGGTGTCCATGTGGGCGTTTTCGATCCTGCGTATCGCCGTCGGGTGGCATTTCCTCTACGAGGGCGTCGTGAAGCTCGCGGATCCCGGCTGGACTTCCGCGTGGTACCTGCAATCGTCGCAGTGGGTGCTTGCTGACGTCTTCAAGTGGGTGGCCGAAACGCCAGCCGCGCTGCAGGTGGTTGATTTCCTGAACATGTGGGGACTGGTCTTCATCGGCCTGGGTCTGATCTTCGGTTTCTTCACGAGACTCGCGGGGCTTGCGGCCATCGTGCTGCTGGGGCTGTATTACGCCGCCAATCCGTCGCTCATCACACTGACGCCGCGGGGCGCCGAAGGCAATTACCTGTTTATCGATAAGAACCTCGTCGAGCTGTTTGCCCTTCTGGCCCTGATGTTCGTGCCCACGGGCAAATTCATGGGTATTGACGGGCTCATCGCCAATCTGCGGGCCAAGCGGCGCGAGAAGAGGGAAGCGGGGGACTCCGGAAGGGCGCTCGACGAATTGGATGCCGTGCCCCGGCGCGCGTGGCTGCGCCATTTCGCGACCGTGCCCGTGGCAGGCGGATTCGCCCTCGCGTTTGGCAAGAAACACGGGTGGCCCAGCTTCGAAGAGCAACACCTGCTGGCAAAAACCGGCGGCATCGACGGGCTTACCAGCGCCACCATGAAAAAATTCGAGTTTGCCAAGCTTGAAGACCTCAAGGGCGCCATTCCTCATGGGAAGATCCAGAACCTGGAACTCAGCCGGATGATCCTTGGCGGAAATCTGATGGGCGGCTGGGCACATGCCCGCGATCTCATCTATGTCTCGCAACTCGTCAAGTCATATCACAGCCGCGACAAGATCTTCGAAACGTTCCGCATCGCGGAGCAGTGCGGCATAAACACCATCCTGACCAATCCGATCCTCAGCCAGGTCATCAACGACTACTGGAAGTACGAAGGCGGCAAGATCCAGTTCATGTCGGACTGCGCCCTCGGAGGTGACGTCGTCGCGGGCATCAAAATGTCCATAGACGGCGGCGCTCATTCCTGCTATGTCCAGGGAGGCATTGCCGACAACCTGGTTAAGGAGGGAAAAGTTGACCAGATCGCCGAGGCTTTCGAACTGATTCGCCAAAGCGGGATTCCGGCGGGCATTGGCGCTCACAAAATGGAAACCGTCAAGGCGTGCGTCGAATACGGCCTGAAACCCGATTACTGGATGAAGACGCTGCACCACATCGACTACTGGTCCGCCCGGCCCCAGGAACAATGCGACAACATCTGGTGCGAGAACCCCGTCGAAACGGCGGCCTACATGGAAACCCTTGAGCAGCCCTGGATCGCTTTCAAGACCCTTGCCGCGGGCGCCATTCACCCGACCGTCGGGCTGCCCTTCGCTTTCAAACACGGCGCGGACTTCGTTTGTGTCGGCATGTACGACTTCCAGCTCGTCGAAAACACGAATCTTTTCCTTGACGTCTGGGGCAAACGCGACGAAGGCCGCACCCGCCCCTGGCGCGTGTGAGGAGTTGCAGAACGCCCCTTTTCAAGACTGCCCGACCCGTTTCTGGTGCGGGAGACTTTCGAGGGCGGCGCTGGGCGTTGTGGGGTGAGGTTGGCGCAAGGCGGTTGTTGAAGTCAATGTTGACGGGCCGGTATCCATCGGTTACCATACCTTGATGGTGCTTGTCCAAAGGATGCTGCTAGTAGTGCGCAGGAAAGGGTAAACCCATGCGAATTATAGGTTTAAGAGATTCTTGGCGTGCCGTTCCACTAGTGATAATGCTGCTGTTCGCGCTGGTGTCGTGCGGACCAAAGACCGCGGTACAAGAGGCGCCGCCCCCGGCTGTAGCCCCGCCCGCGCTGGCGCCAGCGGGGACGGTCGAACCCCCGGCTTCCGCGGCGGCTCTTCCTTCGCCCTTCCCGGTCCCCGAGGAAAAGAAAACCGCGCTGGACAAATACGTCGAGACGCCCGACCCGGCGTTTGCGTATGACACGCCGCCCGCCAAGGTTGAGGAAAACGACGCCTACACGGCGCGCACCTACCACATGGTGTCGCAGACCTGGTTGAAACCCGAGCAGGTGGACCGCACCAAGTGGGAGCATTGGCTGATCATCATCGAGCCCAAGGAATTGACGCAGTCGGAAGCGCTCATGTTCATCGGGGGCGGCAGCAATAAACCTGACGCCGAAGCGCCGGGCGCGGACGAGGGTCTCGCGCGCATCGCCGTGATGACCAAGTCCATCGTCGCCGAGATCAAGCAGATCCCGAACCAGCGCCTGAAGTTTCCCGACGAGAAGGATGACCGGTACAAGGCGGAGGGCCGCACCGAGGACGAGATCATCTCGTATTGCTGGGACAAGTTCATATTGACCGGCGACTCGATTTGGCTGACGCGCCTGCCCATGACCAAAGCCGTCGTGCGTGCCATGGACGTGGTACAGAAAGAGCAGCCCCGCGTCGACAGATTCACGATTGTCGGCGGCTCCAAGCGCGGTTGGACCACGTGGACCGTCGGCGCGGTCGACCCCCGGGCCGTGGCGATTTGCCCGGCGGTAATCGACTTGTTGAACGTGGTGAAATCGCTCGACCACCATTACGCTGCATACGGGTTCTGGGCCCCCGCCATCAGAGAGTACGAGGATATGAATGTCCTGGCGCGTCTGCACACGCCCGAGTTCAAAGCGCTGTGCGACATCGTGGACCCGTATTCGTACATCGACCGCCTGACCATGCCCAAGTACATCATCAACTCGACGGGCGACCAGTTCTTCCTGCCGGATTCGTGGCAGTTCTATTTCGACGACCTCAAGGGCGAGAAATACCTTCGGTATGTGCCCAACACGGATCACGGCCTCAGCACGGAGGCGTACCTGAACCTCGCGTCGTTCCACAACGCGATCATCAACGACACGCCGCGGCCGAAATTCGCGTGGCGCATGGAAGCCGACGGCAATCTGACCGTGGAATGCGAGACTCCGCCCACGAAAGTGTTGCTGTGGCAGGCGAGCAATCCCAACGCGCGGGATTTCCGCCTCGAGAGCATCGGGGAAGCCTGGCAGAGCACGGAACTCGCCGCGGCGGCGCCCGGCGTATACAAGACCGCCATCGCCGCACCTGAAAAAGGGTGGACGGGCTTCATGGTGGAACTCGAGTTTCCGAATCCCGGTTTCCCGTTGCCGTTCAAGTTCACGACCGGCGTGAGTGTCGTGCCGCAAACGGTGCCATTCGTCGCTCCCGGCACCTGAAAACCCGTGCTTTAGCCGAATGACTTGCTGAAAGCCGCGCCCCGGAGTCCAATCACTTCGCGGGCGCGGCTTTGTTGTTTTATCCCGCGGCCGCCCGAGCGAAGCAGGCTTTACATGAAACCCCGGCGGGCCCGGGTCTTGATCTTTGGAGGTCTGGATACCTTGTTTTCAAATCGCTGAGACAGCCGGGAGAGTACGAGCGGGGCACGGACGACGCGTTCGTTCGGCAAGCTCTTTTCCCCCTGAAATGCGCCACGCCGCCCCAGGAAAGGGCGGCGTGGCAAAAAGGCGGTGAGCAGCAGCAATTTACTTTCCGTAAACAGCTTTCATGTTTTCGAGGGTCATGGGCTTGTAGTCGCCGGCATGTCCGGCCTGTCCGAAAGCCCGCATGCGGTCGAGGTAGACCTGTTTCATGGCGTCGCGTGCCGGGCCGAGATACTTGCGCGGGTCGAATTCGCCCGGTTTCTCGGCAAAGACTTTCCGAATCGCGCCGGTGCACGCGAGGCGGCTGTCGGTGTCGACGTTGACCTTGCGCACGCCGTGCTTGATGCCGTCCTGGATCTGTTCGATGGGGATGCCGAACGTGCCGGGCATCTTGCCGCCATACTGATTGATGACATCGACGAGTTCCTGCGGCACGGAGCTGGAACCGTGCATGACCATGTGGCAGCGGGGCATCTTTTCGTGGATATCATGGATGCGGTCCATGGCCAAAGTGGGCGGCAGGACTTTGCCGGTCTTGGGGTCTTTGCGTCCGGACTTGTAAGCGCCATGGCTGGTGCCAATGGCGACGGCGAGCGCATCGAGGCCGGTCTTTTTCACGAAATCTTCGGCCTGGTTCGGGTCCGTGAGGTGGTCTTGAACCTGGCTGTCGCTCAAACCGGCGCCATGGCCGTCTTCGATGCCGCCCAGCACGCCCAATTCACCCTCGACCGTCACGCCCAGGGGATGGGCCATTTCCACGGCGGCCCGGGTGATCTTGACGTTCTGCTCGTACGTATTGGGGGTTTTGCCGTCTTCGCCGAGCGAACCGTCCATCATGACCGACGTGAACCCGAGGTCGATGGCGGTCTTAACGGTCTCAAGGCTGTTGCCATGATCGAGGTGCATGGACACGGGGATGTGCGGGTACTCCTCGCAAGCGGCTTCCATGAGTTTCTTGAGGTAGATGAGGCGGCTGTATTGCAGAGCGCCGCGGCTGGCCTGGATGATTACCGGGCTGTGTGTCTCGTTGGCCGCCTCCATGATGGCCTGGATTTGCTCCATATTGTTGACGTTGAAGGCGCCCACACCGTATCCGCCTTTCGCGGCCTCATCCAAAATCTGTCGCATTGGCACGAGTGGCATGGTACTGTTCTCCTATCTCGAATTGAGGTTTCACTGAAATCTGCGGCCTGGATCCCTGTCCGGGAATGCATGCGGATTCGAACAGAATCCCCAGACATGACGCAGCAAGGCACACATCAAGGGCCACTATACCATTCAGCAAACGGCTTCCGCAAATCGCGGACCCAATCGGAGGCGTGCCCGAGTTCATATTGCAGGTGCTACACGTGGGAATCCGTGCCCTTTCCCGCCGGCTGGCGCGCTCACGCCCCAGAACTATCCTGCGGGCTGAAATTGCGGGGCCGGTCCGCTGAGCCAGTGCAGTCTCTGCGCTCTTTCTTTTCGCGCCTCGAACAGTTCGACTACCGCGTTGCGCTCGTCGTCGGACAGCCGGGCGATCCCTTTGTCATCAAGCCATCCGTTGCTCGTGGCCAGCGGCGTATCGTAGTGTTCGACCCCGAATTCCGTCCAATCGAATCGCGTCACCGCGCGCCAGTTGCACGACCAGAGCACGTTCCGGTAATTGGGGAAGATGCCGTAGGGCCATACCGATGGGCGGCTGTGGCTGTCCTGATAGCAGCCGTGCGCCATGATCGCGTAGGGGGGCACGTCCGTCCAGCGGCTGACCTCGTCCGAGGTCGCCCCGATGCAGTCGCTCACGAGAAACGCCAGGCCGTCCCGATAATCGGTGGTGGCCTTCGCGAGGTCCCGCACGAGGCGCATCATGGCGGGCGCAACGCAGGTGCGCCGCGGAGCGGTTTCCGGCGCCATCGTGTTCGCGCGCACCATGAACGTTTCGTCCCACACCAACGCGTCGATCTCCCGGCCATACTCGGCGAGCAGTGCGTTGAGGTAACCGAGGTACCACTGGTACACGTCGGGATGCGCCGGGTTCTGCGCGTACGGTTTGCCAACCGTGTCCGGACCATTCCACCCGCCCCAGTACAATACGCGGTCCCCCACAAGCCGTCCGGCTCCTTCGCACGCAGTAAGGCCATCGGCAAAGTACAGCGCGACGCGCACGCCCCGGTCTTTTGCGTATCGAATCCGCCGGTGCATTTCGGACTTGGACATCTGCACGGGTTCGGAAGTGGGAAAGCCCTGCTCTTTCACCGCGGCGGCGTTCGGGAAGGCCGTCCAGGTTTCATCGAGCCGGCCTGTCTTCTCATCGAACGTGTACCGGCCCAGCATGTCGTACCATCCGTGCAAGGCAAAAACGATTTTCCGGCGATCGACAGGGGCCACCACGCGTTCCAACGCATCAAGGTCCTCGAACCAGCCGGTTCCCCCATGGCTCAAATAGTCGTAATGCTGCCAGGCGATATCGTGCAGCCAATCGGGCCCCGGGGGGACGTCTGCAAGAGCGGTGGCGTACCAGGCGTCCATGGCGCGTTCGGCTGCGCCGCTCTGAATCACCGTCCAGAACGTCCGCGTGAACGGTTCCTCGTGGCGTGACGTAGCCGCGACGGACGCGCGGTCCGTGCTGTTCACCAAGAAGCCCGAACCCCAGAGCGGGTCCCCGATAACAGTGATTCGCAGAGACGAATCAGGCATCGCTGCGCTCAGCAGCGGAATCGCCAGTTGCTGCTCTGGCGAGAATCCATGTTCCGGCTCGGGCCCGAGCGGCCACTCCCAATACGCGGGCCCGAAGCGGGATTCGAGGCCCACGCCGTCGATACGCGGTGCGAAGAGGGTCCCGCTCTGAAACTCCGCCGCCAAGTCCGCTTCCAGTCTGACCCGAACCTTCTGGCCTTCAGGAGGCACCATGTCCAGAGTCCGGCGAATCGTGGGCCAGCCGCCCAACGCTACAAACTCGATGCGGTACTTCAGTCGAGCACCCGGCGCATCGGCAATGCCGTACCGGAATTCCACTCCTTCGCCAAGCGCCATTGCCTCGGGAATTCCCGGGTCGAGCAATTCATCCCCGATTTCCACTGTCAGGATGTCTGCCTGGATAAGTTCCGTGCCGTCTTCACCTCGTAAGCTGCCGATTCCGCGCTCGCCGACCTTCAGTGAGAGGCCGCCCTGCGTGAAGATCCAATCGGACCCGTTCGTTTGCGCGCAGACTGCGGCGATGATGAAAAGATGGGCCAAGACAATCCGCCACATGAACCGGTATCTCCCGAACTTGTCTGAACACCCGACCCGCAACGTATTGTTATGTTCGCGGCGTCACCATCATGATTCCGAAGACGACGTTGCC
>DAOLNV010000091.1 GCA_035416745.1 Candidatus Hydrogenedentota bacterium
CGCGAGGGCGGCCGGACCGTTGGCGCGGGCGTGGTTACCAAGATTGTCAAGTAACAAGGGCTTTGCGGCCAACCGTTTTTTGAACCGTCTCACGGGACGGTCTATACTAGTAAGGATTGTCTTCGATGCGGGTTGCGGCCCGTTTTTCATGCAGGACTGTAGCTCAATCGGCTAGAGCAGCGGCCTCCAAAGCCGAAGGTTGGGGGTTCGAGTCCCTCCAGTCCTGCCATTGTATCTGTTAGGTATACGGCAGTCATTGCGGTCGTAGCAGGAGCTATTATGGCCAAGGAAGCAGTAGCGGCAGCAGAAAGTACGGGTTTCGTGGCTCGCATCCGCGAGTTCTTCCACGAAGTCAAGGTCGAGATGCGAAAAGTGAGCTGGCCGGCAAAAGATGAAGTCCGGTCATCCACGACAGTGGTGCTTTTCATGCTCGGAATGATGGCGTTCGTCATCGGCATCTACGACAAAGTGTCCGAGTTGTTTGTCTGGTTGCTGCTAAAACTCGGATAGGAGTCTCCATCGGTGTCCGAGGAACAAAATGACAAAATGCCCAAGGGACTCGACGACGAACTCCGAGAACGTCAAACGGAGCGCGCCGCGGAAGATGCCGCGGAGCGCGAGTTTGCGGCGAGCTTTTTCGGCGATGTAAAGAAGGACTCCACCCAGGAAGACGAGGCCGCCGAGGCCGAGGCGCGCAAAGCGTTCACGGAGGATATCCGGAAAGAGCAGCAGGAACAGGACGAGGAAGCGCTCGCCGCTGAACTGCAGGCGCGGCGTTTCCTGGCTGGCGGGTTGGAGGAGGAGGCCCCAAAAGCCGTCGAAAAAGACGCCCGCGTTCACCAAGCCGCCGAGGAAACAGGCGAGAGCGAGGAGGATGAGGAGCCCAAGGAGGATCCCATCCTTGCGAGCCTCAAACCGGACCCCGACGACGGAATTCGGCGGCGGTGGTACGCGTTACACGCCTATTCGGGACAGGAGGGGAATGTACGCAAGAACCTCCTGGTGCAAGCGAAGCAGGAAGGTTTAGAGGACCTGATCGGCGGCGTTCTGGTGCCCATGGAGCAGGTGGCGGAGATCAAGGGCGGCGAGAAGCGGATTTCGAAACGCAAGTTCTTCCCCGGCTATGTGCTGGTGCGGCTTCCCGAACATCCCGAGCGGCAGCCCGAGTTGTGGCACTTGATTAACAACACGCCGGGCGTCAGTGGGTTTATAGGGTCGCGTCACACGCCGGTTCCGCTGGATGATGCCGAAGTAAACTCTATCATCGACGAGATTCGCGGCGAGCGAACCCGCCCGAAACCCAAGGTGAAATTTGAAACGGGTGAACGCGTTAAGATTATCGACGGCCCCTTTTCGAATTTCCTGGGCAACATCGACGAAATCGACGTGGATCGAGGCACTCTGAAAGTCATGGTAGAAATCTTCGAGCGCCTTACGAGCGTAGAGGTCGAGTTTTGGCAGGTAGAAAAGATCTAATTCAAGCTAGACTATGGAGATAACGGTCCGATGGCAAAGGGTAAGAAGGGCAAGAATGTTACGGCAGTGATCAAGCTGCAATGTCCCGCGGGTCAGGCCAATCCGGCGCCGCCGGTGGGTCCCGCATTGGGCCAGCACGGCGTCAATATCATGGATTTCTGCAAGCAGTTCAACGAGCGCACCAAGGACCAGCAAGGCCTGATTATCCCGGTGGTGATCACGGTGTTCGACGACCGGAGCATCTCGTTCATCACAAAGAGTCCGCCGGCGGCCGTGCTGATCAAGCGGGCGGCCAAACTGGCCAAGGCCAGCGGCGAACCCAACCGGACCAAAGTGGGTACGGTTACGCGGGCTCAATTGGAAGAAATCGCGGAAATCAAGAAGAACGATTTGAATGCGGCTGACGTGGATGCGGCGGTGCGGATGCTCGCGGGCACCGCTCGCAGTATGGGCATCTTGGTCGAGAATTGAGGAAAGCGCCTCTCCATCGAGAAGCGTTGCGTTAATCTGTGGCGATTGTGGGAGGGCGTTACGTCCGAGCACCACAAGGAGGAACTAGAATGGCAACAGTGAGCAAGCGCAAGAAAGCCCTGGCGGAAAAACACCTGAAGCGGATCGGATGCACGATCGAGGAAGCCGCCGCCGGCGTAAAAGAGTGCGCCACGGCAAAATTCGACGAGACGATCGAATTGGCATTTACCCTGGGCGTTGACCCGCGCCATGCCGAACAGATGGTGCGCGGCTCGGTGTCGTTGCCTCACGGAACGGGCCGGCACGTCCGCGTCGTTGTTTTCTGCAAAGAGACGGAGCAGATCAATGCGGCAAAACAAGCGGGCGCTCTGGAAGCGGGCGCGGAAGAACTCCTGGCGAAAGTCCAGGGCGGCTGGACGGATTTTGATGTTGCGGTTGCCGCTCCTGACATGATGCGCGACGTGGGCAAACTGGGCAAAGTCTTGGGCCCGCGCGGACTGATGCCCAGCCCCAAGGCAGGAACGGTTACCCCGAAAGTGGGCGAAGCCGTCAGCGAGATCATGAAGGGCAAGATCGACTATCGCGTCGATAAGAACGCCAACATCCATGTACCCGTGGGTAAGGCTTCTTTTACGGCAGAACAGATCAGGGACAATGCCGCCGCGGTCATCGAGTCCGTGGTTAAGGCCCGGCCAGCGGCCTGCAAAGGCGTTTATTTGAAGACTTGCTGTCTGAGCAGCACCATGGGGCCCGGATTCCGCTTGGATGCGCCAAGTTTGGTAACCCAGTTCCGCAGTGCGTGATTTTTGTTAAAGGGTTTTTGACTCTATGTAAGGGCGCACAACGCCGAATGATACGGGCGTGGCGTCCTTTTTCTTGTCGAGGGATGTGTTAACGGGCAGATTTCGCAGTTCGAGCGGCGACGCCAGGATTCCGCAAGCAACGGAAGGAGAGCGCGATGAGTCAGGAGATGAAGGAGATCTTGTTCACGTCGGAATCGGTGACGGAAGGGCACCCGGACAAGGTCGCGGATTTCATATCCGATTCCGTACTGGATGCCCTGTACGAGCAGGATCCCATGAGCCGCGTGGCGTGCGAAACGTTGGTGACTACCGGCTTCTGCGTGATTGCCGGCGAAATCACAACAAAGGCCGTAGTGGATTATCAGCAGGTAGCACGTGATGCGATCCTCGCCATCGGCTACAGAGGGGGGGACTCGGGGTTCGACGGCAGAACGTGCGGCGTGCTGGTCGCGCTTGACAAGCAGTCGCCGGACATTGCGCAGGGCGTAGATTCAGCGCCTGACAAGGAACAGGGCGCGGGCGACCAGGGCATGATGTTCGGCTATGCCTGCAACGAGACCCCCGAATACATGCCGCTGCCCATTTCGCTGGCGCACAAGCTGGGTCTCAGGCTTTCCGAACTTCGGCACAACGGCACGCTTCCCTGGCTGCAACCCGATGGCAAATCACAGGTCACCATAGCATACCGCAACGGCAAGCCGTACCGCATTCATACGATCGTGATTTCAAACCAGCATTCGCCGGACATTTCGCAGAAAGACATCCGCGACGCTGTCATCCGCGAGGTTTGTGAACCCGTTGTTCCGAAAAGCCTGAAGAATGGAGACATCATTTATCACGTCAACCCGACCGGCCGTTTTGTGGTGGGGGGGCCCGTTGGCGACTGCGGGTTGACAGGCCGCAAGATCATCGTCGACACGTATGGCGGGATGGGACGCCACGGCGGCGGCGCGTTCAGCGGCAAGGACCCGTCGAAGGTGGACCGTTCGGCGACTTACATGGCGCGTTACATGGCGAAGAATGTTGTGGCGGCCGGCCTGGCAGAGAGGTGCGAAGTGCAATTGGCTTACGCTATCGGGGTCGCGCGCCCCGTGTCGGTCAATGTGACGACGTTCCGCACCGGCAAAATAGACGATGACGCGCTTTCTGACATTCTGGCCGGCGAGTTCGATTGCCGGCCCGCGGCGATTCTCGAGACGCTCAACCTGCGCACGCCCATTTTCCGCAAGACGACGAACTACGGCCACTTTGGGCGCGAGAATGCAGGTTTGCGCTGGGAAGAGACCGATCGCGCGGAGCGGCTTCGGCAGAAAGCAGGCGTCTGAACAATATGGTATAACCCTTTGCGAGGGAGGCCTTGGATAGAGGCTCTTCCCTCGCAATTCTTTCGTGGTGCATTCCAGAAGAAAGTCCGCGGTTCTCCCAGGAGGTTCACCGCATGCACGGCGGCCGCCATTTCATCGTAGTGTCGGTGTTTTGGGGCATGTTGCTCTTCGCGTTGGGCGCGCCCGGCGATTCCGGCGAAGCCCCCGAGGGGAAGCCGGCCGCCGCCCCGGAGAAGACGGTGTATCTAACCTTTGACGACGGCCCTTCCGAAGTGACACCAGTCATTCTGGACCTGCTCAAAGAGCACGAAGCCGCTGCTACGTTCTTTGTCTGCGGAAATGTTACTGAATTCGGCGACAAGGTTTATAACCGGATTCTCGATGAAGGGCACGCCTTGGGCAATCACACGTTTTCGCATAGTTACAACAAAGTCTATGCGTCAGCCGATACCTTTGAACAAAACGTGGCGCGCCTCGACGACCTGATATACAAATTCACCGGCGCCCGGCCGCGGCTGCTGCGGTTTCCCGGCGGGTCCAACAACCGCATCACAAAAGGGCCTGACGGGAAAAGCATCACCTGCGAGTTGGTAGACCGCTTGGCGAAACAGGGCTATCGCCATTTCGACTGGAATGTGGATTCGTTCGACTACGGCCCTAATGCCAAAGACTCAGATGCGATCGCCAAGACCGTTGTGGCGGGCGTGGTCAAGCGGAGCGAGGCGATTGTTCTGATGCACGACAGTTATCCGCACATGGCAACCGCCAAGGCTTTACCCGTCATTATCCGCGAGTTGCGGTCACAAGGATACGCTTTCAAGGCGCTGTCCGGGGAATCCTTCACGGTGCAGTTTCTCAAACCGTCGCGGCAGGCAGCTGAATAGGCGCGCGACTCGCCGGCGGGGCGTGTGCCAGGAACCGATGTTTATCCTTTGCCGGCGTCGTCCGCCTCGCTGACAGGCCACACAAACGTCGCGGTTGCGCGCGCGGGGACTTCGGCCGCGAATGATCTGCCGCGCCACGCGATGGTAAAGGTACTTGGGTTGCGGTCGGCGTTGGCCACGACAAGGACGATGGTATCGTCGGGATTCAGGAATGCCACGTTGCCGAAGCGCTGGCCCCTGAAAACCGTGGACTCGATGCGCACGGCGTCCCGCTGTATGAACCGCATGAACTGGCCGTACATGCAATAGTCATACCCGAAATAAAGCGTCTTTGTGGCGGTGTTGAGCACGATACACGTGGGCGAGCACGGGTGGGGCCCTGCGTTCGGTTCCCCTTGGTCGTTGATTATCGACACCCATGCATTGTATGAGCGGGACCAGTTGCGCAGAATGTCCATGATAGCGATGGCGCCCGGTGTGCCGAATGTGGAACCTTCCGTAAAATAGATCTGCTTCGACGGGAACATATCGTGCAGGCGCGTCATGGCTTCGGGCCTGCCCTCATAGTGGTGAAACCCCGTACCGTCGATGTACTTGGCCGCCTTGGGGTCTCCCACGACGTTCTTGGGCCATCCCAACGGCTCGAAATTGTGGTCCCAGCACCAGATCTTGGTATCGAGCTTCTGTCGCGCAAACTCGGGGCCAACATGTTCCGCGATGAATTCGGCCTGTTCCTGGGCGGTCCACCGGCACGTAGGATAGGTGGGCGGATTGTAGTCGGGTTCATTCTGCAGCGTGATGGCGTAGATCGGGATGCCCTCGGCCTCGTATGCCGTAATGAATCTGGCGAGGTAACGCGCGTAGACGGCGTAATACTGGGGCTCGAACCGCCCTCCTCCGATGGTTCCGTTCGAGGTCATCCAGCCCGGCGGGCTCCAGGGGGACGCGAAGAAGAGCAGGCCGGGATTCTTCTCGAGCGCCATCTTGAGCACGGGCAAGACGTATTCGCGGTCCTTCTCGATAGAGAAATGCTCGAGTTCCATGTCCCCTGGCACGTCCGCGTAGGTGTACCAGGGGGATGCCGTGAAGTCCGGCGTCCCGATGCAGATGCGCATCAGATTCATTCCGAGGCCGTTTTCGGGGCTGACCAAGCGTTCGACGGCGAGCTCCTGTTCATCGGGGTCAAGCTGGCTGATGTTGTAGCACGTAGCATGCTCGAGGGAAGCGCCCATCCCGAGAATCGTCTGGTACCGGATGGCGTCGTCGATACGGATGTCTGGCGCGGGCGCTTCCGCTCCAAAAGCTGCCGCGGGCTGTTCCGAAAGGGTGTTCTGCATGTCTTCCGAAGAGACCCACCACGCCACGTCAAGGCCCGGGGCTGCCTGTCCCCCGGCGGCCAGAAGGGCCGCGACGACGCTTCTCCCCAACACCGTTGCATACCGCATCCGCTTCATCCTTTTCCCGCATGGACCCGGCAAACGTCTCCATACCCTGCCTGGACCTAGAGTACCACCCCACGGCCCCGGCGCAAAAGGGTTCGAGCGGCGCCAGGCTGCTGACCGGCGCGCACACCCTTCGTGCCCGGTTTGACCGGTGCGGTCCGGCCCGGAAGAGAATCCCTGGCCATGTCTGCGGTTATTCTCGTTCCCGCCGACAGGGCCCCAACAACGATTCTGCTGTGCCTGTGTTGAAATGGCGGTGAAATTGTGATAACGTTCACGATTAGACGGTGGATTCAGTCGTATTCCCCACTTCCTTCGTCTCAGCAGCAGTACAAACCACTGGCTGTCAGTATGTTCCGTAAGCGAAACGGTCGCAACGGTGGAGGCTCGTAAGCATGAGCGATGATTACAGAAAGATCGTCCAGGAAGCTGTCGCGAAATTCGGCAAGGACAAGAAGCGCTTGATGGACATTGCGCGCGCCGTGCATGCCAAGACGGGGCACTTGTCGGAGGACATCGTGGGCACTATTGCCGATGCTCTCGGGTGCCATCGGGTGGAGGTGCGTGACATGACCTCCTTCTTTGCGTTCTTCTCGCGGGAGCCCAAGGGCAAGACGACCATTCGTCTGTGCAACTCCGTGGTGGAGCGCATGAAAGGGGCGGATGCGGTCGCGAAAGCGTTCGAGAAAGCCGTCGGCGTCCGGTTCGGCGAGACAAGTCCCGATGGACTGATCAGCCTCGAATACACGCCATGCATCGGGATGTCTGACCAGGCGCCCGCGGCGCTTGTCGACGGCAAGGTGGTGACCAATATCCGGCCCGAAGACGTGAAATCAATAGTCGACGCCGTCCGCTCGGGCAAACTGCACGAAGGCGGCGATACGAGCGTGAAAGCCGTCGAGTCCAACGTGCGGCTGATGGGGCAAGTCATATTCGCGCCGATGGAGCGTGGCGCGGCGGTTCGCAAGGCCCTGAGCATGAGCCCGGAAGACGTCATCAACGAGATGAACAAGGCGCGGGTCCGCGGGCGCGGCGGCGCGGGGTTTCCGCTCGCCATGAAATGGAGCTTCTGCCGCAAGGCGCAGGGTGGCGCGCATTACATTGTCTGCAACGGTGACGAAGGCGAGCCCGGCACATTCAAGGACCGCGTGATCCTGACCGAGTGTCCGGACCTGATGTTTGAAGGATTGACGATTGCGGGATACGCGGTAGGCGCCAAGGAGGGGTACTTCTACCTTCGCGGCGAATATGAATATCTGCTGCCCCACCTGGAGCAGGTGTTGGCGAAGCGCCGCCGCATGGGGCTTCTGGGTGAAAACGTATGCGGCTATGAGGGATTCGATTTCGACATCCGGATTCAAATGGGCGCCGGCGCCTATATCTGCGGCGAGGAGTCGGCACTCATCGAGTCGCTCGAAGGGAAACGGGGCGCGCCGCGCGACAGACCCCCGTTCCCAGTCCAGAAAGGCTACCTCGACCAGCCGACCAGCGTGAACAACATCGAAACATTGTGCTGCGCCGCCCGCATTATGGAACATGGAGCGGACTGGTTTGCCGCGATGGGCACGAAGGATTCGACGGGCACCAAGTTGCTCAGCGTATCCGGCGACTGCGAATTTCCCGGCGTGTATGAGGTCGAGTACGGCATAACAGTCGAGAAACTCCTCGAGATGGTTGGCGGCGCGGATGCGCAGGCTGTCCAGATCGGCGGGCCGTCGGGACAGTGCATCGCGTCCAAGGATTTTGGCCGCAGCATTTGTTTCGAGGATCTGCCTACCGGCGGCTCGACCATCGTCTTCGGCAAGAACCGGGATTTGCTCGAGTGCATGGAGGGGTTCCTCGAATTCTTCGTCGAGGAGTCGTGCGGTTGGTGCGCGCCGTGCCGCGCGGGCACGGTCATCATGAAGATGCAGTTTGAGAAGATTCTCAAGGGCCGAGGCACCCGCGAGGACCTCAAGAAGCTGGAAGACACCGCCAACACGGTGAAGTTCATGAGCCGTTGCGGATTGGGCCAGACCGCGTGCAATCCGGTGCTGACGACGTTGCGCAACTTCCCGGCCCTGTACGAGGCCCGGATCAAGCCGGAAGAGTTCATTCCGGCGTTCGATATCAAGGATGCCATGAAGGAAGCGTGCTCCATCACCGGGCAGAAACCGCACGAGCTGGAGGTATGATTGGGATGAGCAAGAACACGGTGAATATCATCATTGACGGTGTCGAAGTCCAGGCGCACGAAGGGCAAACCATCCTTCAGGCCGCTGATGACGCCGGTATCTATATCCCACGGCTGTGCTATCTGAAAGAGCTGGTCCCGGGCGGCCACTGCCGGGTCTGCACGGTCAAGGTCAACGGCCGTCCCGCCAGCGCATGCACCTTCCCCGCAAGCGAGGGTCTCGTCATCGAAAATGACACGGAAGAGATGACGACGTTTCGGCGGAACGTGGTCGAGATGCTGTTTGCGGAAGGCAACCACGTGTGCCCGTCCTGCGAAGCGAGCGGCAACTGCGAATTGCAGGCGATGGCGTATCGCCTGGGCTTGTTGGCCATAACACTGCCGTTCCTGCGCAAACCGCGCGAGCTGGACGCGACGCACCCGGACGTCTACATCGACCGCGATCGCTGCATTCTCTGCGGCCGTTGCGCCCGGGCCTCGGTAGCCGAAGGCAAACGGGTGTTCGGTTTCGAGGGCCGCGGCATCAACAAGCGTATCGCGGTGGATGGCGTCCACGGGCTCAAGGAAACCGATTTGAAGGCCGCCGACAAGGCTGCCCGCGCGTGCCCGACCGGGTGCCTCACGTTGAAGCGCACGGGATGGAAGGTGCCCGTCGGCGAGCGTCTTTACGACAAGACCCCTATCGGAAGCGATATCGAGCAGAAGCAGCCGGTAGGCTGAACGATTCAGGAAAGGGTAGACACCATGGCGAAGCCACTAGTAGCAACCGCCCCCTTTACGGGCTGTTTCGGTTGTCATATGTCCCTGTTGGACATCGATGAGCGGATCCTCGATCTGGTCGAGTTGGTGGAGTTCAGCAAGTCGCCCATCAACGACATCAAGACGTTTACGCGCCCCGTCGATGTCGGGCTCCTGGAAGGGGGCATCAGCAACGACGAGAACTACGAGCAATTGAAGCTGTTTCGCAAGCACTGCAAGATTCTCATCTCGGTGGGGCAGTGCGCCATTACCGGAGGCGTTCCGGCATACCGAAATACGGTGCCCTTGAAAGAGTGTTTCGAAGAAGCCTATTTGAAGGGTCCGACGGTCGTCGACGGCGGCCAGTTTCCAAATGATCCGGATATCCCGATCATGCTGGACAAGGTCTATCCTTGCCACGAGATCGTCAAGATAGACTATTTCCTTCCGGGCTGCCCGCCTTCGGCGGATACCCTTTGGGCGGCGCTCACTGCGTTGCTGACCGGGAAGGATGTCGGGCTGCCTTACGAACTGATTAAATACGACTGACCGCCCTGGAGGCAAACATCATGGCAAAAACCGCAAGCAACGGAAAACGGAAGATCGTGATCAACCCGGTGACCCGTATCGAAGGCCACGGCAAAGTCACCATTGTGATGGACAAAGACAACAACGTCGAACAGGCGCGGTTCCACATCATCGAGTTCCGCGGGTTCGAGCGTTTTGCCAAGGGCCGGTTCTATTGGGAAGCCCCGGTCATGGTGCAGCGCCTGTGCGGCATCTGCCCGGTGAGCCACCATCTGGCCGGCGCCAAAGCCACCGATATGATCGTGGGCGTCGACAAGATCCCCGTCACGGCGGAGAAAATGCGCCGCCTGATGCACTACGGCCAGATGTACCAGTCGCACGCCCTGCATTTCTTCCACCTGGCCTCGCCCGATTTGCTGTTCGGGTTCGATGCGCCGGTCGAGAAGCGCAACGTGGTCGGGGTGATTGAGGCCGACCCCGAGACCGCCAAGAAAGCGGTCCTGATGCGCAAGTTCGGCCAGGAGGTCATCAAGGCGACGGGCGGCAAAAAGGTGCATCCCACGGGGGCGATCCCCGGCGGCATCAACAAAAACCTCTCGCTCGCCGAGCGCGACGCCCTCAAGAAGGACGCTGACACCATGGTCGAGTGGGCGGTCGAGGCCCTCGAACTCTGCAAGAAGATCACCAGAGGAAACCTCGATTTCCTTTTGGGGTTCGGCAGTTTCGACTCGAATCACGTGTCTATCGTGCGTGAAGACGGCTGCATGGACCTGTACGACGGCAAACTTCGCGCCATTGACGCGCAGGGCGAGAAGATCTTCGACATGGTCGAGCCGCTCGAGTACGCCGATTACCTCGGCGAAGAAGTGCGGCCCTGGAGCTACATGAAGTTCCCGCACATCCGTTCGCTGGGCAAGGAAAAGGGCTGGTATCGCGTGGGACCTCTCTCGCGGGTCAATTGCTGCGATTTCATCGACACCGAGCTCGCCGAGAAAGCCCGTCAGGAGTTCATGGCGCTCAACAACGGCAAGCCCGTCAATGCGAGCATGGCCTACCATTGGGCGCGCCTCATCGAGCTCCTGCATTCGGCCGAAAAGATCAGGGAATTGCTCGATGACCCGGACCTGCAGGGAACAAACCTCGTGGCCCAGGGCAAGAAACGTTCTAAAGGCGTAGCCTGGATTGAAGCGCCGCGCGGCACCCTGTTCCACCACTACGAAATAGACACCGAGACGGACCAGATCACGCTCGCGAACCTCATTGTCTCGACGACCAGCAACAACGAGCCCATGAACCGTACGGTGAAGACCATTGCCGAGCAGCACCTCAAGGGTAAGAGCGCAAACGAAATCACGGAAGGCCTGCTGAACCATATCGAAGTGGGTATCCGTGCATATGACCCGTGCCTGAGTTGCGCCACCCATGCCCTTGGAAAGATGCGGCTGCACGTGGAACTGGTCGGCGCGGAAGGCAATGTTATTGACGAGAAATTCCGCGGGTGAGCGAATCGCGTGTGTTAGTCCTCGGGTACGGAAACCCGGGGCGGCAGGATGACGGGCTCGGCCCGGCGATTGCCGAGGCGGTGGAAGCGTGGGGTGTGCCCAACGTTACAACAGACACCCCCTATCAGTTGAATATCGAGGACGCGGCCACGCTTGCCGAACATGATCTCGTCATGTTCGTGGATGCCAGCGTGGACGCGGAGGAACCCTACTCGCTGAAACGGATCGCGCCGGCGGCGGAGATCACGTTCACGAGCCACAGCGTTTCGCCGGAGTCCGTGTTGGCCCTGTGCCATGAGCACTTCCACACAGAGCCGGAAGCGTATGTCCTAGCCGTGCGCGGGTATGCGTTCGAATTTGAAGAGGGCCTGACTCCCAGGGCCCGCGAGAATATGGCGAGTGCTTTAGCATGCGTCCAGTCGTTGATACGGGCGTGTAAGGAGACAAGCATGGACAGTAAGAAAACGATTCTTGCCATTGACGATGATCCCGATATTCGCGCGACCTTACGTATTGTGCTCGAGGCCGAAGGGTTTTCCGTGGGCGAGGCAGCTAACGGTGAAGAAGGCCTCAAGGCCATCGAGCGCGTGAAACCAGACGCTATCATTGTCGATCTGATGATGGAAAACGTGGACTCCGGCAGCACGGTGGCCCAGAAGTTGAAGGAAAGCGGCTACAAAGGCCCCGTGTACATGTTGAGTTCGGCGGGCGATACGGTGCGTTACAACATAGACGCGCGCGAGCTGGGCCTGGCGGGGATCTTCCAGAAACCCATCGATCCCAAGATGCTGGTCTCTACCCTGAAAACCAAGCTCAAGGTATAGTCAATTTCTTTCGAGGCGGGATGTACGCCACACGCCGGGAAACGGAGGATGAGCCGTTTTCCGGCGTGTTTACTTCTCCTCACGCCTTGTTTGGCAACACGTTTCGGAGGTGCAATCCCGTGTATGACGCATGGTTTCCCGCGAGTGCTTCCGGAACGCCTGCCGCCACAACCTCGCCGCCCTTGTCGCCGCCTTCGGGGCCGAGGTCGATGATCCAGTCGGCGGTTTTGATGACGTCAAGGTTGTGCTCGATGACGACAACGGTGTTCCCGTGCTCAACCAGGCGGTGCAAGACCTCCAGGAGCTTGTCGACGTCCACGGCATGGAGGCCCGTGGTGGGCTCATCGAGAATGTAGAGGGTCCTGCCGGTCTGGCGTTTTGAAAGCTCCGTCGCCAGTTTCACGCGCTGTGCCTCGCCGCCCGACAGCGTGGTGGCCGGCTGGCCCAGCTTGATGTAGCCCAGACCCACATCAAGCAACGTACTGAGCTTGGAATGAACCGCGGGGACGTTCCGGAAGAAGGCGCACCCTTCCTCGACGGTCATATCGAGCACATTGGCGATGCTGTTGCCGCGATAGAGGATCTCGAGGGTGTCGCGGTTGTAACGATGGCCCCGGCACTCCTCGCAGGGCACATACACGTCCGGCAGGAAATGCATCTCGATCTGGATGACCCCATCGCCCTGGCACGCTTCGCACCGGCCTCCTTTCACGTTGAAACTGAAACGCCCGGGTCTGTAGCCCCGCGCCCGGGCCTCGGGCACTTTGCTGAAGAGTTCGCGGATCGGCGAGAACAGGCCCGTGTACGTCGCTGGATTGGACCGCGGCGTGCGCCCGATGGGCGACTGGTCAATGTCGATGACCTTGTCGAGATGCTCGAGGCCCTCGATCCGGTCGTGTTTGCCCGGGCGGACGCGAACCGAGTCGTAGATCTGACGGATGGCGGCCGGGTAGAGGGTTTCGTTGATGAGGCTTGACTTGCCCGAGCCCGATACCCCGGTGACGCACGTGAAGATGCCCAGGGGAATCTCAACATCGATGTGTTTGAGGTTGTTGTGTTCCGCGCCCCACACCTTGAGGGTCTTGCCGTTGGATTTCCGGCGCTGTTGGGGCACCCGAATCTTGAATCTCCCCGAAAGGAATTGGCCTGTCAGCGAGTTCTTGTTTGCCGCGACCTGCTGTGGAGTGCCCTGCGCGACGATCTGTCCTCCGTGCACGCCGGCCCCGGGCCCCAGGTCGATCACGTGATCGGCCCTGCGGATGGTTTCTTCGTCGTGCTCGACGACAATTACCGTGTTTCCGAGGTCGCGCATGCGCTCGAGGGTGGCGATGAGTTTCCTGTTGTCGCGCTGGTGCAGGCCGATGCTGGGTTCGTCGAGAATGTACAGCACGCCCATCAGCCCCGAGCCAATCTGCGTGGCCAGCCGGATGCGTTGCGACTCGCCCCCTGAAAGGGTCCCGGCGTTCCGGTCGAGGGAGAGATAATCCAGCCCTACACTGACCAGGAACGTCAGGCGCTCGTGGATTTCCTTCATTACGCGCGCGGCGATCATTCGCCGGGTCTTGTCCAACTCGAGGTTATCGAAAAAGACCAGAGCTTCGCGAATCGAAAGCGCCGTGACGTCCATGATGGTCTTGCCCGCAATCGTCACCGACCGCGATTCCGGCCGCAGGCGCGCCCCGCCGCAATCCGTGCAGGGCCGCGAGGACATGAACTGGCTGATCATGTCGCGGGCGCGGTTGGAGTCCGTGTCGCGGTAGCGCCGCTCGAGATTGGGGATGACTCCCTCGAACGGACGCTGCACTTCATACGTGCTGTTCCGTCCCGAGTAGGTGAAGTCGATGACCTCGTCGTCCGAACCATAGAGTACGATCTGCTGGAAATCCTCGGGCAGGTCCTCCCAGGAGGTGTCCGTATCCTGGCCGTAATGGCTGCACACGCACCGCAACGCGTGGCGGTACATGCCGTCGAGCACGCGCCGCATGCTCCAGGGCCGCACGGCTCCCCCTCCGATGGAGAGCGCCCTGTCGGGAACCACGAGGTCGGGATCGATCTCAATCACCGTGCCCAGGCCCGTGCATGTCGGGCAGGCGCCGTGGGGGTTGTTGAACGAGAACATGCGCGGGGTCAATTCCTCGAAGCTCAGGCCGCAGTCGATGCAGGCGAAGTGTTCGCTCTGCAACACCTCGCTCACGTGCTTATCGGGGGTCTCGCGCCAGATTCGTATGATGCCCTCGCCCAGCTTGAGGCAGGCCTCGACCGAATCCGTCAAACGCCGGCCGATGCCTTCCTTGACGACCAAGCGGTCGACGACCACGTCGATGTCGTGCTTGACGTACCGTTCGAGGTCGATGTCGTCGTCCACGGTGCGGAATTCGCCGTCGACCCGCACCCGCACGTATCCCCGCCGCTTGATGTCTTCAAAGGCTTTCTGATAGGTGCCTTTGCGCTGCCGGACCACCGGGGCCATCAACTGAACGCGCGTACCCTCGGGCAAGGCTTTGATCCCGTCGACGATGGTCTGGGGGGTCTGCGACTGGATGGGCTTGCCGCAATTGTAGCAGTGCGGCGTGCCGATCCTGGCGAACAGGAGGCGCAGGTAGTCGTAAATCTCGGTTACGGTGCCCACGGTCGAGCGCGGGTTCCGGTGGGTGGTCTTCTGTTCGATCGAAATGGCGGGGCTGAGCCCGTCGATCGAGTCGACGTCCGGTTTCTCCATTTGTTCAAGGAATTGGCGGGCGTATGCCGAGAGGCTCTCGACGTACCGGCGCTGGCCTTCCGCATAAATGGTGTCGAACGCGAGGCTCGATTTTCCCGACCCGCTCAGGCCCGTGATCACAACCAGCTTGTCGCGGGGAATGGTCACGTTCAGGTTCTTGAGATTGTGCTCGCGCGCGCCTTTTATAATGATGCTGTCGCGAGACTTCACGCTGGGAACGGAAACGTCGTCTTTGCCTGAATTGCGTCTTCCCGCAGCGGCATTCCGCGAGGCCGGACGGCGTTTCGGCGTAAGCGCCGCGGGCTTGGGTCCGTTTTTCCGGGTTTTCCCCGTCGATTTGGGTGTTGTGGGCATAGAAACAGGTGTTGACTCCTGGAAACTGGCCTTGATGCTGTCCCGCCGTGCGCGCTCCCGCACCAATCACGGGACAGCACAGGATCATAGCGAATTTCGGGGCCTCAATGCTATTCTCACGGCTTAAACGGAGGTCCCGCCAATTACCGCTGATCCGCGCGGCTCTGGTATGCTGCCGGAGGGAGTGGATAGACCGTCATTGAGCGGAGATGGGAAGGTGCGGCATGGATAACAGGTATTCCATACGGGAATTCGTGGAGCAGACGGGGCAGCGCGACCTCGGACAGGGCGAGTTCGAATTGGAGCGCGACCGCCTGCTGGAAATCAACCTGAACGGCGCTGTGTGGACCAAAATGGGCTCCATGATTGCCTACGCGGGCGCCATCAAATTCACACGTGAAGGCATCCTCGAGCACGGTCTGGGCAAACTGCTCAAGAAGTCCGTGACCGGAGAAGGCGCCCAATTGACAAAGGCCGAGGGTCAGGGCCGGCTCTACTTGGCGGACCAAGGCAAGAAGATCTCGATTCTCAATCTCCAGGGTGAGTCTATCTATGTGAATGGCAATGACTTACTAGCGTTTCAGACGGGTATCCAATGGGACATCAAGCTCATGCGGCGGGTAACGGCGATGTTGGCGGGCGGATTGTTCAATGTCCGGCTCGAGGGCGGCGGCCTGGCTGCCATCACCACGCATTACGATCCGTTGACGCTAAGGGTTACGCCGAACCAGCCGGTTGTCACTGACCCGAATGCAACGGTGGCCTGGTCGGGCAACCTGGAGCCCGAGTTCAAGGCGGATGTCTCGCTGAAGACTTTCTTCGGGCGCGGCAGCGGTGAATCCATACAGATGTCGTTTCGAGGCGACGGCTTTGTTGTCGTGCAGCCATACGAGGAGGTCCCTTTCCAGGGCAGCAGCGGAGGCTGATGCCTGCCCCTTCGGGATTCTAAGACCCGGCAGGGGTGTTTACTTGATTGATTTCACCAGAAAACGAGCCGGATTCTGCCGGGGCCGACAAGCAGGGCCCAGTATGGGGCCCGGCGCAGTCTTGTCAGGCAGGGCGTGGACAGGCCTTCGGCGAAATTGGCTCCCCGAAGGCCGCACAATCCCCGGACCTTTGATATCATGCTGAACTGGATGACACAAGCAGGAACATACAGGTCTTGGCAGACCCCCTCAGGGGCGTATGCGTAATTCCATGACTTGGGGCATTTCCCCGTGCATTGCGTTCGAAAAAGCCAATACCATTGGAGCGAAAGATGCGAAGAACCAGAGAAAGCATTGAGGGCGATTCAGAGTCGAAGCTTACTGTGAGCCGGTGCGTTCATCTTGCCGTGGCTGTCTTTCTTATAGCCGGAGCGGTGGATTCGCTTATCGTCCTCGCCTCCGACCTCGCTGGCCAGGGGAATTTCCTGAGCGTCTTTGGCCAGCTGGCGGTTACGGGGGCCCTGGCGCTGTTTGGTTTCGTCCTCGCGAGCCTTGCTTTGGTTTTGGCGGCGGTATTGACGGGTCGACGGCCGATTGATGCCCGTCTGCTCATCGCTTTCGCAGCTGGCTTTCTCTTCTTCATTGCTGTTGTGCTTGCCGCCGGCCTGAACAGTTTCTCGGAAATCAGGCAAAACCTTGCGTTTGGAGCCACCAGGCTGTTTATAGGACTTGCCGCAGCGTTGTTTACCGGAGTAATTGTCTGGCGGCTTCTGCATTCTGAAAAAGCAACGTGGTTATCCGCAGGCAGGTCCGTCTTCATTCTGGCGCTTCTAGGTCCAATCCTCACCCTGGCCGCAGGTGCCATTGTTGCGCTTAAGGCACCGGGGCCTGAGAAATGTGCGTTACCTGTCCTGCTCGTTCTGGGCGCGTCGGTGGCGTTCCTCCTTCTGCCGTTGCCTGCGGCTTTTCGCAACCTTCGTACGACAATGGTTCTCTTTCTTGTGGTTGCCACGGTAGGGGTGTCAGCAGGCTTAAGCATTCGTCAATTCCAGAGAATCGGACCGCCTCCTCACCCTGTTGACAAGACGGCGCCGAAGGCCATCCCTAGAATCGTCCTTATAACAATCGATACGCTCCGGCGCGATGCCGTAGGGGCGTACGATGGCAACGTTGAAACCCCGGAAATCGATGCCTTGGCAAAGGAAAGCACCCTGTTTGTCAACGCTTACAGCGCATCGCCGTGGACCGTCCCGTCGTTCGTTTCCATGTTTACTGGCGTCGGCGCCGACATACATGGCACAAATAAACACGTGGCCCCCGTGCCGGAATGCTACCCAACGTTGGCGGAAATCCTGACCTCCTCCGGCTACAATACCGTCGCGATCGGGCGCCATCCAAATTTGCTTCGCATGGGACGGGGTTTCTCTACGTATGACTTCCATCCTCGAATATTGCCATGGCACCGCGAAAGTGTTGGAAGCAAACTTCTCTGGAAGGTGCTTTACGAAGCGATGGCTACGAGCGCCCTGACCGATCGCGCTTGCGCATGGCTCGAACAGAACAAAGACAAGGAATTCTTCCTCTGGGTTCACTACATCGAGCCGCACATACCCTACGAGCCGCCGCGGTCTTACGTAGAGGGCAGCCCAGGTGTGGACATATACGGAACAAAATTTGCGGACGATGTCCCTGTTCGATGCGGTACCGCTGCTCAGACCCCGGAAGAAAGAGAATGGATGCACGGACTATACAACGGGTGTGTGCGGTTCACGGACGCAGAGGTCGGGCGCATGCTGGACTGTCTCAAGTCGCTCGGTCTTTATGACGGCACCCTGCTCGTGCTGACCACAGACCATGGGGAAGAGTTCTGGGACCACGATGGATGGGAACACGGCCACACGCTTTACAACGAGCTGGTGAAGGTCCCCTTCCTTGTTCGCCTTCCGGGCCAGAGAGAGCAGAAGAGCATTATCACACCCGTTACCAACGCGAGTATCATGCCCACGCTACTCGACCTGTGCGGCATCCCGGCCCCCGAAAGCGTTTCCTTCACTGTCCCTTCCCTGGCACGCGCCTGCTCAGGGGATGAACCGCAGGCCGAGCCCATTTTTATCTCCAAGACATACATCCTTGAACCCCGGGAAGCCGTCGTTTTTGACCACTATAAGTTCATTCGGCGCATCTTCACTGGGCGGGTCGAGCTCTATGATCTCGATAAGGATCCTCAAGAACAGCACAACATAGCTTCTCTTGAGCAGGCAATCGTAGACAAGGGGACCGCGCTCTTGACTGAACGCGCGGAATTCCGACAGGCATATCAGGCCAAAACCGCCGCGCAGTCACATCCCGAGGGTGGCGATACCACCATAGATAGAGCCCTCCAAGAGCAACTCCGCAACATCGGCTATGTTGACTGATTCGCTCTCGCTTGAGCGGAGTGTTTCGGGGGTTGCACACGCAACTCATTGGCATTCCAAGGACATGATGCGTGATTGCTGCCCGCGCGCGAAGGCGGATCTTGCCGGTGAGGCGCGTCGAGGGGGCGTCCGCGCCCTGCTCTGCGAAGAGGAGATCATCATGCCCGAGGCAAGAGGTGTACCGGCACGGAGCCATTGACAATGCCCTATCCGCTCTCCTATAGTTCCGCCGCTTGTCGTACGGGACATAAGCAGGCGTGACCGCCGATGCTTTTTAATTCGCTTCAATTCGTCGTCTTTTTCCCCATCGTAGTGATGGTGTACTTTGCGCTCCCCTTCCGTTTCCGGTGGGCATTTCTGCTGGCCGCGAGCTATTACTTTTATGGATGCTGGAGGGCCAACTACCTGGTACTCCTTTTCGCTTCCACGATTCTCGATTACGTGGCCGGCCTGGGTATCGGCAGCACCAACAACCCCCGCGTGCGAACGCTCTTCCTCCTGATGAGCCTGATCGGCAATTTCGGGATGCTGTTCACATTCAAGTATTTCAATTTTTTCACGTCGAATTTCGAGTTCCTTTTCGATTTTTATAGAATCCCGAAGCCCGCGCTTCAGGTGTTGTTGCCGGTGGGCATTTCGTTCTACACGTTCCAGACCCTGAGCTATACCATCGACGTCTACCGCGGGGAACAGAAGCCGGAACGTCACTTCGGATACTTCGCCCTGTATGTGACGTTCTTCCCGCAGTTGGTTGCAGGGCCCATCGAACGCTCCACCCGTCTTCTCCCCCAGTTCTTCGTGAAGCACGACTTCGACTACGAGCGCCTGCGGAGCGGCCTGTTGATCATGATGGTGGGATTCTTCAAGAAGCTGGTGATTGCCGACCGCTTATCGATCTATGTCGACGAGGTTTATAACAATCCTGGCAAGTACCATGGGTTGCCGGTCATCGCGGCAACCTACTTCTTCGCGTTCCAGATCTTCTGCGACTTCGCCGGGTACTCGGACATCGCCATCGGCTCGGCCCGCATCATGGGATTTGAGCTGATGCAGAATTTCAGGCGGCCGTATTTCGCCACGTCAATTTCCGATTTCTGGCGCCGATGGCACATCTCGCTATCGACCTGGATGCGCGACTATCTCTACATCGCCTTGGGCGGCAACCGCGTATCGAAACTCAAGTGGTACCGCAACCTGATTCTTACGTTCGTTTTGAGCGGCCTGTGGCACGGGGCCGCATGGACCTTCGTAATCTGGGGGTTTTTCCACGGCGCCTGCCTGGTCACGAGCATCCTGACGATGCCGGCGAGAACCCGGTTCCACGAGTTTACCGGCTTGGCGCGCATGCCCCGCGTGCATCATCTCTGGCAGATATTCGTAACGTTTCACCTGGTGCTCTTCTCGTGGGTACTATTCCGGGCACACAGCATGGCCGACTTTGCCACTCTGATCCGGGCGATGTTCCGCGACTTCCGCCTCTTCGATCCCGCGCTGTTCCTGCCGATGAACTCGAAGGAAGTTGTTACGGGGATCGCGGCCATTTTTCTCATGGAATTCTTCCACCTTTGTGAAAGCCGCGGCTCCGTCGAACAGTGGCTCTACCGCCGCACT
>DAOLNV010000092.1 GCA_035416745.1 Candidatus Hydrogenedentota bacterium
ATGCCCGGCCGCGCTCAGCCGAATTCACAAGATGGCCGCGCCCGAAATATGCACTCAGATACGGGATAGACTCTGCGCACCGACAAAAAATCAATCCCCATTTACTGCGGTACGGTGTCCCAGAAATTCAGCACACCAGATATCACACTCCCTTTTTCGCTAATTCCAGAAACTCTTCTGGGTACAAGAATTCAGGCAACCTTCGGGTGGTCCCCCTCATGTGTTGGCACAACCAGTCAGGCCCGTAGTTCTCAGAATTGCTGGAGTTGGCACGCCTCTCGAGATCACGCGCATCACGCTTCATTGGCGTCAACTTAAAAAACGTCTATCAGAAAGTGATGTAAAGAACGCTACTCACCAGAACTGACATCGTGATTGGAATACCCACCCTCTTTCCTGACTGCGTTTTCACAAATGGGTTGTAATAACTCGTTTAAGGGGGCTGAGGTCTTATCATAGCCTGTTTGACCTCGTCGACCATCGCTGAAAAGGCCTTCGCGTTAGGTAACCGCCAGCCAGATATACGCGCACCATCTCCGACTAAATCCATGAATAGGCCTTTATCAACACTTTCCCAATTGGAAGCCCCAAATCCTAATAACCAGATCAACTCCTGTAGGCCAACGTATTCACTTGCTTCAACAACACGCTTCACGTTGCCCCGTGAGACAATGTCCTGCATGGATCGCCAGTGTCTTCTGTGCCACGAATGCTCTTCCAACCTGACCATTCTTGCCAGTTTCACGATACGTTCCCGTGATCCGAGGGCCATGACTACATAATACATCCATATTAGACTGTGATCTGTCTCGGGAAAATTCTCCGGCGTTCGCGACTTTGTAACTTCTCTCAACCTCTCGAGCCAGCAAAGCGCGCCATATATCATGTCGGATTCGCTCCCGTCTACCTCATCTTGAAGAGCCTTACCAAGCACGTCAATGGCCTCGGTAAGCACCTTCTCGAAGCGAATGGTTGGTGGAGGCACCTCCGCTTCCGCACCGACATCATTCGCACCGGCAGTGAGCTCTTCTACGACGGCAGCAAAGAAGGAAAAGCTGCCATCATAGTAGGGCGATAACTTCCGTAAGTCGCCAGCCATGATCCGGGGAACCACACGCGAAAAAGCAAAGAATTTGGCAATTCGCATTAATGCCGAATACGTTGACCACAAATCACCACTCCTAAAATGCTCCCAAATCACGAGGTCACTATCAGAAATCGCCCAGTAGAAACTTAAAAGGAGCAGCGCCTGCTGAGCATCGGCTTCACGAGGCAGTGTAGAGGCCTCGGATGCCCATGCTCGGATGAGGTTGTCTGCATATTCACGATTACCCAGAGCTCGTAAGAGAGCCGCAATGCCACATTTTTCACGCATCCAACTAAGTGCTGCCGATTTCTCTGAATACCACGTTTGAATATTTGCAAGTATCTCACTACAGAGCCGCTGGGCACGTTCCACCTCTGACACATCGAGTAGACACTCGGCTATTGCTGCGAGAGCGCGAACTCGATCGTGTGGATTGCTACACTGCCCGGCAAGCCAGATCGCTTGCTCTGAATACCCAATGTAGACCAAGGTCATTGCAGACCCCATGAGTAACCGAGAGAGTTCTTCATCCTCGGTATTGGCTTCTAGCAGCTTCAAGACCATGGCCACCCGAGACCGGAGTTCAATCTGGTAACCAGTCTTCGCTAACCGAAGGATATACTCAGATCGCATTCCCGGATCCGGAAGCTTTGCGAGCATTTTGAGTGCTCCGTCCAATCCAAAAGAAAGAAGTGCCGCGTCCGGCAACCGTTCGTCAAACCTCTTATCTGCTTTACGTGATTGTTCGGCCGCCTCATCGAACTTACCTAGGTAAGCTTGAAAGATGGCAATTTCACGGTCGTGTTCGTGGTCCTGAGTCGTTTCTGAACAGAACCTGTTGGCTATATGTTGTACAAGGGCACGGTGTCCTGCGCAGAGAGCGATATTTGAAACCCCAAGGCAAATAGTGACTCTTTCTGAGTCAGAATCGACCTTGTCAAGAAGGGAATCCAGCAAAAGAACATCCGACAGGATCCCCGCTGCATCGCACAGCTGGGCTACAACCTCGGACTTGACTTCTTTAGGAAGTCCATCCATGTCTCTCAATGCAGACTGAATTGCAGTTCTGCTGGACCGGCAACAGTCTGCCGCAGCACACGCGAATCCGAGCACTGCCAAGAGGCGTGCCCTACCCACATGTTCATCCAACTGTCCGACCGCCGTAATAATCGCCTGGCAATAGTCCTCGCCCGCTTCCTGCGCGTCCAAAACTTTCGCTTTTGGTATCTCAACTGATGAGGGCAGCCGAACCCGGAGTGCCATGTCAATGGCGCATGCGACGTTGTGACTGCGTCCTAGATAGAATAGCACTTGACGAAATACGCAATTCCATAGCCAGTTCCCAGCGGGGTGCATTCTATTGTCGTTCAAGTACTCGATGAGGTCATCTATAGCCAGTCTGAACGCTTCTGAGTCCTTTGAATTGCCCGTAGTCTGAATGATTCTTGCCAATAGTTCACCTCGGTGTCGAGCGTCGATTTGGCGTGTAAGCGCCAGGGCATCAACATATTGGCGCATGGCTATTGCCCTATGAGCAAGCGATATATGCATATCATACGTCCATTCAGTCAGTTCTGCTGTTATTTTGGAGAAGGAGCCGTGATCTGCTGTCAACGCCTGTAGACTGTTTGTTTTGTTTTGACGCCTGAGTTCAGCTGCAAGTCTCGCAAGCATCTTTCTTTGGGTAGGATTTGAGGAGTCTAACCCGCGCGCTAGCAGCAGAATCTCATCCACTAGCTCCTGTCCCTCCTCGCCAAAGTCGTAGAGGGCTTGAAGAACCGCGCACAGGGATCCAAGACGTTCTTCTGGGAGAGGTCTCGAACGGGCGTAATTCAAGGCGATGCCTGCCTTGCCTAACCATACCATGATCTGAAGCGCGGAATCGCTGAGTTTACGGTTATCCATTAACACAACCGATCGTACCGCACGCAGCTTGACTTGGGAACGAAGGGCTTGCGGAGTTAGTTTCTCTGAAACACTGGCGGATGCCAATGCGATGTCACGGAGTGTACAGAGCTGACTACCTGTCGCCAATTGTTGCGTGTCAATCCATCTCGCAGATGATGTTAGTATGTTGATGAGAGCCTCAGTGCGGCCTGCGCCGAAAAGATGATAGCCCAAGTGCTGAAAGAAGTACCCATCATCCGGAAGCGTGTACCAATCATGAATGGGGCAGTGCATAACATATGCCGCGACAAGTCTGTCATGCGCACGCCGCAATCCCTCGTTTTGAAGGAGGGTCTTTACGAGATGGCGGTAGATCTCAGCGTGCTTGAAACCAAGCACTTGAGCAGAAGGGCGATGCTGAGTGTGTGGTTGCATGAGAAAGAGATGTTCATGCTCAGCGAAGAAGCGCAGGACCTCAGCCGGTTCAGTATCGCTGAATCGTGATATTTCGTCCAAGGTGGGTTTTCTTTGATGAATAGCCAAGGTCCCCAATATCCGGGTTGCCGATGCGATGGGGAGTGGCCCTCGTTCGATCCTGAGCCGTTCCTTCTCGAGACGCTCCGCAAGACCATACGGAGCATCTTTCAGATCGAGGCAGCCTGTCCTGAACACTTCACTTGCTGCGAGTTCGGCATACAGAAATGAACTGTCCGTCAGACTGACGAGCCTGGCTAGGTCCAGTTTCTGGAGTATGCTGCGGGGCAGGACGCGCCGATAATATTCGCGGATGGCTTGCTGCTGTAGTTCAGAATCTTCAAGCGTGATGTTCGCCTTTCCTGCCAAAGCTCTGAATTCTTGAGTATTTCTGGACGAAAGTATCCAGTGAACGTTGTCAGGTGTGGTCAACCTGCGAAGCAGCGCGCTCAGAGACTGACTGCCGGGCTGGGGCGGTGGTTCTGTCTCATCCAGTCCATCTATCGCAATAAACAGCCGTCCTTTCTGTCGGGACACTGTTCGCAAGGCTCGATTCATGAGTTCAACAGCCTCCCCATCGCGGACGGGCATGCGAATCGCGGGGTCTTTCCCGAGGGTCGGTTCGACCTGGATAGCCAGATCTGTGAGGATCCGCACGGGGCTATCACGATCACCTTCGTTGAACCGGATTAGAAACTTCGGGAAAAGATGTCCTCTGCCAGCCTGGCGCTTGAGGAAGGTAAGCATGAGAGTAGACTTGCCGGTGCCAGGCCCTCCTGCAAGTGCAAATATGCTCCGATGGCCCGGCTGCCGGATGAAGGCATCTAGCGCCTCGAGTACATCAGCTCGACCAACGTCACATGGAGCCTCTTCAATTTCTTTCTCAAATTCTTTCTCAAAGGTCCAGAAGAAGGGATGCTCTGCAGAGGCGTCCGCTTGCTCCACGAGATTCCTCAGGCTCTTCCACGCGTCAAACGGCGACTTGCTCAATTCGCGGAGGACCCTCAATTCGGGGTTTTCAAAAGTCGTTTGGAACCCCTCTACTATGTACGTGCTGCTGGGCGGGAATTTCTTTGTCCTTTTGTTTCGCGGATTCCACGGGGAAGACTCGGAAAACCACCTATTCTGCACAGAGCGCACCCTTTGCCTGATGGCGTTTTGCAGACTCATACTTCCTCGTCGCCAAAGGAAGAGTAGAAGGTAAGTCTCAAGAATGACTGCTCGATATGCAGGCGTATCATTAGGTGCAACATGTGGACAATGTATGACCTGTTGAATCCTGCAAACATGTTTCACGTACTTAAACGGGTTTGTGGCGTAAAATATCCGCCAACTATGGACAGGATGGGACCATTTGAGGGAAGCGTTCAGTGATGTTCTAGGGGCAATAGGTTTCGCAGCTTTTTTTAACCCGTCGGTCATCCTCGGTGGGACATCCGTCAACTTCTCCTTTTCCGGTGTCAAGAGCAATAGCGCGAATGGTAGGTCTTCATTCGACTGTTGCCGTGGAACGATTGTATTGCGCAAGTCATCCCGCACTCTAAGGATTGCAGATGCCCATTCTTTGTGGGTCCAGAGCTTCTGTTCGTCTCGTGGGTAGATTTCTCTGACCACCGCCAAGAGGCCGCCGTAATAGAAGCCCTCGTCTTTAGCCATATTCTGCAGTGTGCCGAGTATTTTGTCGCTAGTCAGACGCATAAGCATGTACCTAAGCAGCCTTTCCACAAAATACAGAGGGAAGAATACCGCGACCAAATGATATCACATCTCGTCGATTAGTCATTTTACACAACTTGCTATTGGGCAAAGAGTTAGCGTGAGACGCCAAGATTGGCTGCTCTACAGCGCAGCTCCCTTTTCCACAAGTTGCCGCAGCATACCAGGATAATTGCCAAAAACGTGGATTTTA
Source organism: Candidatus Hydrogenedentota bacterium (assembly GCA_035416745.1). NCBI lineage: Bacteria > Pseudomonadati > Candidatus Hydrogenedentota > Candidatus Hydrogenedentota bacterium. The sequence goes on from DAOLNV010000092.1 coordinate 5,358, forward strand.
CGCATCCGGACTTTCCACATCATGCCTCGTTCCCCAACGAGACTATTGTGAGATATCGTGAAACTCAGATGGTTGGGTGGGTCTATGTTTCTGCTTAACCATCTTAATGGTCAGGTCGGCCGACTTCTTAACCGCAAGACGAGAAGAGTCCCGCCGGCGCAGGCGCGCCGCGTCCGGCGGGGCTTGGGAGGAAGTCGGTATGCACAAGAAGAAGCGCAGTGTAGAGAAGAAAGGCAGTTCCAGTTCCAAGGGGAGAGGTTTTCCCAAGAAGGAAGCCATAGTGCGCCACCCCGTGGTCCCGCTGCCAAAGGAGGAAATGAACCGCCTAATCGCCCAGCATTCTCCTGCATTGAGGCGGCATGCCGCCCGGCTATTGGGAGGTGCCGAGCGGATTCGACCGGGCCGAGATATAGACCTTTCCCCGGATGATCTAACCTCGCATACACAGAAGAAGGTCATGGAGCTCGGAGTTATTCGGGTGGGTTGGGGCTTCTGCTCATATGAGAAGAGCAAAATGCGCCAGTACTTAGGAGCCAAACTGCGCAAGGATAAGACGCGAGGCGATTTGGCGATTGAACACAAAGATGAAATGGAGGAACGTTGGGATGAAACCGAGAAACGGCTACGAAATCCTTGGGTGTCGGGAGATCATGAACCGGATAGAGAATGTCCTGAAACACAAGAGGACACAGGAGAACGCGGACAAGATTGATGCCTTTCAACTGCGCATGATAGCAGGCGAATCCCGCAAGGCAGTGGCGCAAGCATACGGCTATGCCTCACGCCCCAATACTATAAACGAGTGGGTCGCCGAAATCTGCAAAATACTCTGCGCGGAACTTCCACCCTTGGAAGACTTGATCTAAGCGCGTAGACTAACTGACTGCTACAATTATGAGCGAAAGCGGCCGGTCTCCAGCAGTTGAGGAGACCGGCCGCGCGCCTCAAGAGATACTCTTCAAAGATCTCGCATCATGTTACCGGCCAGCCCGCGAAACCTCTCGCCCGCAATCTGATTCCGTCTTTGCAACCAAGCGATAGAATCCCTCTTCCACGGCTCTCCGCGTTCCCGCCTTGACGAACTGTCGAAGGCGGCGCTCAGAAAAGTGTCGAACGTCCCTCTTCGTCTTGAGAGACAAGAGGTAATCACGGATTCTCGGCGGTAAGGTTAGAAGACGCAAGATCTGGGTTACTCTCGCGCGGCTCATTCCGTAGCGTTTCGCCAAGTCGCTCCGGCTGTTAACCACGTTCTCGTCGAGTAATTTCTGGAACTCAATGGCAAGATGTATCGGGTGGAACGCGGTTTCGTTCGCGCTTTGTAAGTTATTGTTGCGAAGGCGCTTGGACGGGAAGAGGAAATGGCTCGACCAGTTCTCGCATATGGACGGGACAGGGAGCCACCAGTAATTTACGAACTTTGAAGGTTCGTAATTCAAGAATAGAGAAGCCGTCGCGAGTCAAATCGTGGCGGCTTCGGCGTCTCTGGCCGCTTTTTGGTGGATTGAGATCATGGTCCATCCATACGTATGACAATGAGTTATGGGGTCCCTCACCACTTTACCGTTCGAGTCCTTGCGTGCGCCGTCTAAGGCTCGCCTACAACGAAAGTGAGAGTTCGTGATCGTCTCGGAGTTGAATCTTCAATCTGAAATGCGAACTTCCCGCTTCATGAGGTGCCTTTGAAGATCTTCTTACTCTACATGTTCTACATGCGGGGCCTTTTCAGTGCCTAACTGTACGAATTTCAGAACAATGGCTCTCCAGGAAGAACCGTTTGGCTTAACCATTGTCGGCAGGCCTGTGCCCCACCCGGTTGTCATACGTCCAACCAAGGTCCGTGTCGGGGAAGTCATGGTACAGAATGCCGGGGCGATGCTTCCTCAGCGATTTCAGGCTACCGTCAGGACGCGCCATGCAGGCTGCCAGGCGTGAGGGACGGACCGACGAATTGGTGGCCGAGATCCACATCCCATGGTCGGCGGCCCGCGTACGAACAGTTGCCGGCATCAACTCGTCCAGGCTTTGGCTCCCTGCCGGAACCCCCGCGTTATAGCAGGACAAGAAAAGTAGGACCACGCCCTCATCACGGTACCGCTCAAAGAGTTTGGGAAAGCACATATCGAAACAAATCAATAATCCACATTTGAAACCGTTGATTTCGAAGCAACAGATCTCGTTTCCCGGTTGGCAATAGAGCACCTCTTGCCGCCCGTGCAAATGGAGCTTGTCGTAGGTCGCTACCGTCTTCCCTGCACTGGAAACAACGTGCAGAGAGTTACGAAGTTTGCCACCGTCAGGAAGCCTTCGATAGCTGCCGTAGATGGCCCATATGCCGCTCTCTGCCGCCGCCGCGGCGAGTTGTTCACGGTCACGCTCGACCTTTTGCCAGTCGATTTCGTCGAAACACGAGTAGCCGGGCAGCGAGCACTCCGGAAAGTGCACTATGCTCGCCCCTTCCGCCGCCGCCTGACGGACATGGCGGACCATGTAGGCCGTGTTTCGGGCTACATCACCCGAGATAGGAAACTGGCTCGTGGCGGTTCTCATCTTGCGGGCACTTTCACCTGTCCGTTGTCCGAAGTCAAGATTAGCGGTACGGAATCGTATTCGCGGTGCCACCGTTATGATGTTGACAATAATCTTCTGCGAGTTAGCCGGGAGATCGAAGTACGGATCAATCGCGGGGAATTGTATGATAGGTGCTGTTCAAATTGCACGGAACAGCTTACGGAATACGCGCGTCTGTCTCTTGTGAGATGCGATTTGCGTGAAGGGACGCAGGCGTCTCTCTGAGAAAAGGTGGAATTGGTCATCCGAAAGATTCAGCAGAGCATCGAGGATCTCCGGCGCAAGTTTCAGCAGGTTAAGCGTCTGAGTGACGCGAGATCGTGACAGACCCAGATGTTCCGCCAGGTCTGCTTGAGAAGCATACGTGCCGTTTTCGAGAAGGTCTTTGAGAACGAGTGCGTGTTTCACTGGATTGATGACCGGGTTTGACGGTCCTATCGGAGGCACCAGTGGTTCTGCACCTGCGGGTTCAATGCCCGATACGAAAAACTCGCCTCTGGACATTCTCGAAACGTCTGCAAAGAAGGCCAGATTGAAAAAGTTCGTGAATCTTTCGGACGGGGGGAGCCAGTCATGACCCAATGTGAGAACTGGTAAACCTCCGGTTCTCACATTGTTCTTTTGTGCGAGGGTGTTCAGGAAGGCAGTTGTGTTCCCGCGGATGTGCACGTCTGTGCCGTTAACTACAATCTCATCAACAAGATAGCGTACGCAGCGCCTGGCCGCCGCGCTCTCGGGGACAACGAAGAGTCTGTTGAGCAAACCCCGGCTCGAACGGATGCTCTCCGGGGTGTGAACAGACTCCGGGATCGGTTTTAGCGTCTGATAATTTCCAGGCTCGTTGGTAACCGATTCGCGCTTTTCGCGCAGTTCCAGGACTCGCTTGCCGCCCCACTCCATGTCGACCGCACCGGCCCCAATCGCGGCGAGCCGGCGCTCAGGCTTCAACTTGATCGAGCCGAATTTCTTCTTCAGGCGCTTTCGGGCCCCGGACGTGCTCTGGTGCATCATGGAATGCGCGGGGGCGGCTTCTTCACGTGGTCAAAGCGGACAGGCGCGCACGGCGCCGCCGCAGGGATTCTCGAGATTTCGGGAATGAGTAACCGCAATCATGGGAACACCTCGCCCATGCAATCGCCTGGCGATGTACTTTCCCGCTACCCGAACGCGCCGGTTTCCGCTTGAATGCCACCTTCAATCATGCACGCAACCCCGATGGCGGGTGCGTCCAACTAGGGTTTCTCCGCCACGCGAAGTGACGAAGGCATCGCCGGAACGGAGACGCGCTCGCCCGTGTCCGTTACCTTTTCCCCTTCGACGCGATACAACCACAACTCGCGGATTGGGTGACACTGCACGACGAGGTATTTCCCGTCCGGCGAGAATGCTACCCCCTCCGGTATCGGCCCCGTCCGCAAGGTCTGGACGACTTCGAAGGTTCTTCCCCTGCGCGCCAGTATCGTGAGCTTGCCATGCTCCTCGAAGCGGGGGTCGTCTTTCGCGAGATTGGACCCTTCCATCAGTACCGCCGCTACCAGTTTGCCGTCTGGACTAATCTCTATGGACTCGGGCCCGGACCCAATGGGGACATAGTCGCTCGTGCGGGGTGGGTCCGCCTTGAGATCGACCACCGTTAACGCGTCCTCGTCGGGAAAACCCTGCCCGGAACCGGCCGTGAGCGCAAAGGCGCCGTCAGGGCTGATCACACAGCGATAGGGGCCGCCGCAGACCGAAAACTTTCGGTCGGTCAGCGCAAGATTGCCATTCTCGATTGTCAACACGGCGAGGTATCCGCCGGCGTTCACGCTCGCCACGGCCATGGTCCCGTCCGGGCTGATCGAGACATCCGACACCTGGTCCTCGGGCTCGCACACCTTGACCGTCTGCTTGACGGCAACTTTCTTGCCGTCTATGGACAGCATCGAGATGGCGCCCGCCGCGCGATTGGCCACGAGCGCGTAGCTTCCGTCTCGCGCGATAGACATGCCCGAAGGCTGCGCGTCCGTTTCAATCTGGTCGATCATCGCGGGCGGGTCCGCGGTCAAATCCAGCACGTGAATCACGTTGTCAGGAATCCACTTGCCGGGATTCTTCGGGTCCGGCAACGTCGAACTCGCGATAAGCGCCAGCCGTTCATCCGGCGTGATTGCGATGTTCGATGGCGGCCCGATTACGCTGTTCCGGACGTTGTCGATGTGCGTGACCTTCGGCGGAAACGTCGAGAAGTTCAGGATGGAAAGGGAATCCGGCGGCGCGTCAGGCAGCACGACCGCCGTGCCGCTGGTGAGATCGATCTTGGCCTCGTTCCCCGAAAGCATAAGCTGGCTGCTGGCGGTCATGGCCAGTGCACACGCAATCAAACAGATCTTCGCGATTCTCACGGATGCTCCCTCTGCGTTGTCCCGCGTTCAGCCCCGGACCGACTACCGATGATAGCGGAAGATACTCAAACCGACAACTCCACCGTGAAAAGTGCCGCCCTGGATACAATTCCAGCGCCGAAGGGATTATGGGCCGTCCAGCGTCAGGTGCTGGGCGACGGTCCCGCGCATTGGCAAAAGAAGCACTTGAGATCCTACGCTTCGCCGGATGGACTACACGCATTATTCGCCCGTCATCCCAATATACCCAACGCCGCCCCGAGAGCCCCGAACCCCGCCCAACTCGACCTCTGGGCCGTCGGACACCAGTGAAGACCGAAACCGCGAAATCTCCGGGAGATTTCTGGTCACACAACATATTGCGCATCTTAGTGAAATGTGCTACATTATGTGGTAGGGGGATAGGTTGTTGTGTTGAGTAGGTAACAAGGAGACAGAAGATGCCAGCAGCTAAGAAGAAAGTGGCAAAGAAGAAACCCGTAGCCAAGAAGAAGTCAGCAGCGAAAAAACCCGCCGCCAAGAAATCTAGAGCCGGTTGCAAGAAGTAGTCTACTGACTCCAGCAGGCGCGTCGCGCCTGAGACATGGCCACACAAAGTGAAGAAGAGCGAGGAGGGAGGGGCGTTCATCAGCCCCTCCCCCTCCAGTATTCAGACAGATGCCGGAATCCCATGCGCCAAGAAACCTCATCCTCCACTCGCACATAGACTCCGTAACGGGCTTTCGTTCCGCGCCAACCACTCAGTCTTTCAGCGGCAAATACCATATGTTCCGGAACCGCACCCGGTTGCCATGGTCTTGAAGGTGCAGAATGTCTTCCTTTGCGCCGGGTCCCGCGGTGCCGCCGGGTGTGGGCCCCGCGAGTGAAACGTTGTCCTGGATGGCTATGCCGTTGTGTCGCAATGTCACTCTGGCAGGCTCCTTCTGCGAACCGTCATCGTTGAGACGGGCTGCGCGGAATTCAATGTCGTACGTCTGCCAGCGCTCGGGTGGAAGCGAAGCGTTGACAAGCGGCGTGGAAATGTCGTACAAGCCACCGCAATCGCCTGCTGTTTGAGGCAGCACGCCGAAGGAGTCTAACAGTTGAACCTCGTACCTGTTCTGCAGGTACACGCCGCTGTTGCTTCGCCCCTGGCCAAAGTCACCCGCCATGAGGGGCATGTAGAATTCCAGGTGGAGTGTGCAGTCGCCGATCTTTTCTTTGGTGGTGTTCGGCCCCGAGCCGGGCTGGACCCCCATGCTGCCGTCGTCGTAGGCTTTCCAGTTGCCATTGGTCCAGGCGCTCATGTCCGGGGCTTTGCCCGGTTCATAAGGAAGAAGCACCACGGCGCCTTCCGGAGGCGCCTGCCCCTCGGTCGTCGAATGCCGGTCGACCTTCTTGAGTTCGAACGAGGTGTCGTACGACCCGGTCGCTTTCAGCATGTCTTGGGCGGCCTCGGCATCCCACAAGCCCGAGCCTGTGTAACCATGGAAGGTGACGCGGGGGCCCACAAGCTGTCCGTGAAGCTCCACCTGGTTGATTTGATTTCCTTCGCCCTGGCACTGCGCCACCATGCGGTACAAGCCCGGGCCTTCAGCGACGATCAAGCCTTTGGCAGGAATGTCGGGACGCCCGACCCAATGAAAGACCCCCTCATACTCGCCCATGAACGCGTCGCCGCTTGCTTCGGGAGCCGGTTCGGCCAGAACCGGCAAGGCCACGCAGCATACTGCCGCGACACCAAAAAATAAAGCTCGTGTTTTCATCGTTGTCTTCCTCTCTGATTCGTTGACTGCCTCCACCGCCCGGCCAAGAGAAGTATCCTACCTTGAAAAGAAGGCGTATGCCAAGGTGACATCCAGATGCGGCAGCTTGAGGGACATCCTCACTTGAGGTATGTTTGAGTGGCTTCGCCTCTCGCCGAATCCGAGGGGGACTGGTCGAGTGGCATGGTTTCGACGGCCGCAGCGTGGCTGAAAAGAAATCCGTAGCAATCACAGGCAGGTCCGCATGGGGAATCTCGATCCGTTGAAGTTGGATACCATCCGGGTGTCGGCGCTGGATCTGGGTATCATTGCCGTCTATCTCGCCGGAATCGTCATCACGGGGGTCTACCTCTCGCGGTTGGCGTCCCGCAATGTGGATTCGTACTTCCTGGCCAGCCGGCGTTTGCCGTGGTGGATGCTCGGGCTCTCCGGGACGGCCTCGTATTTTGATGTGACCGGCGTGATGTGGACAATTGCCTTCTTTTACATCATGGGACCACGCGCGATGTTCCTCCAATGGGAGTGGGGCTATGTGGCGATGGCCTTTTTTGCGGCCTATATGGGCAAATGGCTGCGACGGAGCAAGGTAGTTACGGGGGCGGAGTGGATGCTGATCAGGTTCGGCGGCGGGGTAGCGGGCGAGTTTGCACGGCTCTCGTACGGGGTGCTCGCGGTGACCATCGCAGTAGCCTTCATCGGGTTCGACGAGTTCGGCTGCGGCAGCTTCCTTCACTTGTTCTTCCCGCAGTATTCGCGCCATACACTGGCCATCACCTTGATGACGATCACGGGGCTGTACACCATCTCGGGGGGACTATTTGGCGTTATCGTGACGGACTTCATCCAGTTTTGCCTGATCTTGATAGGGTCCTTTGTCCTGATTGGCCAGTCCATCGCCACGTCTTCTTCGGAGACGCTGGCCGCGAATCTTCCGCGGGACTGGTTCGGCATGACGCCGTTGTGGCACTGGCCGCGGCTGGAGCATTGGGAACTAACGGCCGGGTACCAGCTCTTCGCCTTGGTGAGCATCATGTGGATTGCCAAAGGGGTGTTTTTGTGCCTGGGCGGTCCCCAGCAGTTGTACGACATGCAGCGGTTCCTCGCTGCACGGAGCCCGCGCGATGCCTGCAAAGCCGGCATGTTGTGGGGCGTTGCGATGACGCCGATGTTCATGGTGGCAGCGGCGGTGGCCACCATCGGTGTGTGCACCTATGGGGGAGACCTGCAGCATCCGGAGAACCTGTATCCCGTGGTGATTGGGGGCATGCTGCCCGTGGGGGTCAAGGGGCTGGTGCTGTCGGGACTGCTGTCCGCCTTCATGTCCACGTTTTCTTCGACGGTGAATGCGGGCTCGTCGTATCTTCTACGCGATTTCTACCAGAACCTGCTGCGCCGGAACGCGTCACAGCGCGAGTTGGTCAATGCCGGCCGTTTGTGTGGCGTGGCCATTATCGCGGTGGGCATTGCGGTGGGGATTCAGGCGCGCAATATTGACACCATTTTTGGCTGGATCATGATGACGCTCGGGACGGCCGTGTTGATGCCGAACGTGCTCCGCTGGTTCTGGTGGCGATTCAATGGGTGGGGCTACGCGGTAGGAACGCTGGCCGGCGTCGGTTCTTCGCTGGCGGCGGCGCTCTGGTTCGGCGATGCGCCGCTCTATGTCAGTTTCCCTGTGCTGTTCGGCGTGAGTACGCTGAGCAGCGTGTTCACTTCTCTTCTTACGCCAGCCACGGAAATCGAGACGTTGAAGGAATTCTACACCCGAATCCGCCCCGCGGGCTGGTGGGGGCCGGTGAAGAAGGCGGCACTCGAGGAGACGCCAGCCCTTGGGCGCGAGTCCTTCGGCTGGGATCTGTTCTCGGCGTTGGTGGGCGCGGCGGGCCTACACGGTCTTTTCATGGCGTCCTGCTACTTGTGCACGAGGCAATGGATGGCAGCGGCCCTGTCATTCGCCGAACTGGGCGTGGCCGCCATCATCCTGTACTTCTCGTGGTACAAACGCCTTCCCTCGCCGGACGAAGACGTGGAAATGGCGCCTATTCCAGATACGATATGAGGCGTTATCGTTCGCGCGGGACCCTTCCGCCAGTCCCATAGGGTCGAGAAACCCGGCCCGTGCTCAAAGGACTACGGGAAAATCTTCAGATGGGTCATCCGCGCGAACTGATCTAATGGACGAGAGAGGTCGCCGTAAGCGACCATCCAGTGATGCCCCGTACCGAAATCGGCTGTCTCCCTCAAGAACCGCTCCAAGGGCGCGTCCAGCCGCACCTTGACCGGGATCCCAGGAAACACCATACCGGTCGGAACCGCCTCGCCCGTATAGCGGGTCAACCGGTACGTGCCCTTTCGCCCGCAGAGATTGGCGATCGTGACCCGCCCCGGAACGCCGGAGTAGTGGGCCGCCACGCCGTGCTCCATCAGGCGGACCCGCTCCAGACGCACGGACTTGGCGTCCCCCGCGAGGGAAATGGCCGACGAGCCGCAATGACTCATGGTACAGGTGTTGTCGTGTTCGTCCGCGAAAAGAAGGTCCGTATTGTGAACCGGCTGTCCGGACATGAGGTGCATGGCGGCGGTCAGAATCAGCGAATTCATGTCTCCTTCGCAGGACGTGACAATTCCTTCCTCGGCCAGCCAACCGCATGCGAGACAAGCGATTCCCATGAGGTCCGGATAGCAGCCGACCGCAATCCCCGCCAATCGATCGGTCTCAATCCAAGCGCGAAGGGCAAGGTAGCAGCGTGCGGCAGTGACGCCGCTCACGTCGTCCGCGTTGCACAATCCGCACCGGCTCTTTGTTTGCGCCCAGATCGCCCCGGCATCGCCTGCATTCGCTGCATCCATGGCTGCGCGCAGCTCATCGGCACCCTTGAAACGGACCAACGCGCCGAACTGTTCGAACAGGTCGTACTCGTGAAATGTCACTTCCATCATTCCGATGGTGCGGTGACCCAGCATGCCGAAGCGCGCCTTCTTCAGGCGAGAGGCCGCGGCGGAAGCCCTCGCCGCGCTCATGATATGAGCCTGGACGTCCGCATGGTCAATCGGTCCGTGGACGAATTCGCGCGGATGGCCCAACTCGGTCAGGACCTCGACCAATTGCTGGGAACCGCAAAGCGACCCGGTGTCCATTCCGGGAATGCCCCACGCCACGAGGGGAACCGGACAACTTCGCAGGAAATCGACCGCCAAGCTGTCATGTGCCCAGGTCGCCGCCAGCCAAACCACCGCTTCCACGTGTGCCTTTGAAAGAGCTTCTGCCGCTTGGAGCGCCGTGGGCACATCGAACACGGGCCGCAGCACGGGAACGACATCCAGCGGCAACCCCTTCAATGCCGCGTGAGCTTGTTCGAGGAGCCGCGGCGCTTCTTGCCACCCGACTTCCATCGGCGCGTACGCCGCCACGAGCCCCATCCTTGGCTTGTCACTCCACACGTCCGCATCCTCCGCATGTTGCGAGCACTTGAACAAATCCTACGGCCCACCCTCTGGACGTTTCAACAGGCCGCGCGAGACGTGAACATCGCGGCCAGGAAACCGGCGCACAAAGGGCGAGTTCTCAGCAACCACACCACCCGCAATGCGCGGTCCTTTGATCCGAATTCGCGTGCAGGCCGGCCTTGAATACGCAACGCCATGCGGGCAGGATCAGTCGTGCGCGACCCTCAGCAGGGGAAATGCCTGCAGGGTGTTTGACGAAGGGCACGCTATGTTCATTGCCACCCCGCAAGAGGAGATTGACCAACAATGATGATAAGCGCAGTGATTTCGGCCGCAGCTCTCCTGGCGCAACCCCCCGCCGTGGATATCGGGTCGCGTCTTGAGTTGATGGTGGACGACTATCTGGTTGAACGCCTGGCGGGCGGCGCTTCGTTTCAGTTGCAGCACCCCGTGCCGCGGGAAGTCGCGATTGTCCATGACCAGCCATGGGAAGGCAGCATGTGCGACTACCACACGGTGTTCAAGGATGGCGGCCTGTTCCGCATGTACTACACGATGGCCGACATCGAGGTGCTGCCGGAAGGCGGCATCAGCGACAAACATCCCCTGTTTTGCGGGTATGCAGAGAGCCCGGACGGCGTCCATTGGGCCAAGCCCAATCTGGGCCTGTTCGAATTCAACGGCTCCAAGGAGAACAACATCGTATGGATGGGCGAAGGTGCGCATGACTTCGACCCGTTCATCGACACCAATCCGGACTGCAAACCCGAGGCCAGGTATAAATGCGTTGCCCTCGCAAATGGAACGCTATGGGCGTTTCAATCGCCCGACGCAATCCACTGGACGCCTATGGCGAAGAATCCCATCATCACCAAGGGCGCGTTTGATACCCAGAACATTGCTTTCTGGGATTCCGTCAACAAGGTCTACCGCGCGTATATTCGCGATTTCCACAATGGGGTCCGCGACATCCGGATGTCGGCCTCGCCCGATTTTGAGAACTGGACTGAGCCGGTGATGCTGCAGTTTCCCGGCGCGCCCGATGAAGCCCTGTACACGAACCAGGTGGCGCCCTACTACCGTGCGCCCCACATCCTGCTCGGATTCCCTACGCGGTACACGGAGAGGGCCTGGTCGCCTTCAATGGAAGCATTGCCCGATGCCGATCACCGGCACCGGCGCGCCAAGGCCGTTGAACGCTATGGCACGGCAATTACGGACGGGCTGTTCATGAGCAGCCGCGACGGACTCGTTTTCAAGCGTTGGGGAGAGGCGTTTGTGCGTCCGGGCATCGAACGCAATGACAACTGGATCTACGGCGACGGTTATCAGAACTGGGGCATCATCGAGACGAAATCGGATGTGCCCAATGCGCCAAACGAGCTATCCGTCTACTGCATCGAAAATAACTGGAAACCGAGTTGCCGTTTGCGCCGGTTTACCTTGCGGCTCGACGGGTTTGTTTCCGTCAACGCGCCCATGTCCGGCGGCGAGTTGGTCACGAAGCCCTTCGTGTTCGCCGGCAAGAACCTGGTGTTGAACTTCTCCACCTCGGCGGCCGGCAGTATCCGCATCGAGCTTCAGGACTCGGAAGGCAAGCCGCTGCCCGGGTTCACGCTGGATGAGACGCCCGAACTCTTCGGCGATTCGCTTGCTCGCGCCGTTGCGTGGAAAGAAGGGGCTGGCCTCGCCGCGCTCGCGGGCAAGGCCGTGCGGCTCCGGTTCGTCATGAAAGACGCCGACGTGTTTTCGTTCCAGTTCAAGGACTGAACCGCCCCCTGCGTTCCGGTCTGGCCGCGCGGCAACGCCAAGGTCAATGCGCTTGCTCCGAAACTGGGCATTGATGGGGCGCACGGGACCGCTAAGGCCGCTGACCGGCGAAACCAACAGCTCCGGAAGAGCCGCTGCCGTCAGCGTGTAAATTGCGATGGCTCAATCACTTAGCTCGAGAGAAACAACTGGTCCTGCCGGAAGCGCCACCGGATAGTAAAACCCAGCTACGACCTTAAGGCAACTCAGGCGAACGTAGATGCGCGAATCTCGGTTGGATTGACGACCGAAATTCTGAGGCCGAATCCAGAGAACCTCCTCTTACGCGCTCTGTTCATCGTGCCATGAGAAGCCCCGTACCCGTTCCGCTCACCACGAGCTTCACCCCCTTAGCCTACGCCCTGGCTGCGGGCGCACTGCGCCATTTCTAGCAACCGCGCGGCCGCATGTCGTTACTCTCTTTGCTACTCGAACTTGCCAACATCGCGCCGGGAAAGAGCGCCTAGGGCGTCAGGAAATTCAGGTAGTTCTCAAGATTTGTGTATCCGTCGGCGTCGGCATCTTGTGCGCCGTCCTCCCCACAGTTCGGATTCAGCCCGTGTGTGCATTCCCACGCGTCCGGCATTCCGTCTCGGTCCGTGTCTATGGGCGCGGGCGCGGACCTCAGCAGCGGCCAGCCGCCTACCTCATCCTGCGAGTCGATGAGGCGACCCTGTCCAGTCCGCACGTTTTCGACAACGCGCTCATCCACGGCGTCTCGCATCAGCGACATGCCCGCCCTCGCCAGGACCATCTCATACGCATCCGTAGCGGACTGTGTCGCAGGCGCGTAGCCTCCGACTTCGAACGGCTGTTCGACCATCCAGTCTTGAAGCGTTCCGTCGTAGCGATACTTGCCTCGGCCCAGCCAGCGCGTAAAGTCGACGGCGGCGTAGTTGTTCTTGTTAAGGTCTTCCCGGCCTTCGAATATGTTGCCGGCCATGTAGCCGTGGGCTTTCTTCGGTACGAGCGTCTTCATGGCGATGGGCAGGGCGGCGGCATCGGTTTCAGGGCCCGGCTTGAAGTAGTTATTGATAAGATTGGTCTGGCTGTCGGTCACGTTTGCGGCCCCGGACCAGTTGTAATCGACGTTGTTGCGGAAATCGACGATCACCTCCGGTTTCATTTCGTTGCCGCCGATAGTGGGATGGCGGTCCCGGCTCGTCGAAAACAGATTGTGGTGGATGCTGATATTACTTCGGGGTTGCCGGAAAGATGCGCACATGGCGTGCGGCCCTTTGGGATGGATACTGTTGTTCAGCGCTTCGCTCAGAATGCACCACTGCATCGTATAGTTCGTACACCCGCGCATGTCCTGATTGCCGTCAATGCCCCAGCTCAACGAACAGTGGTCAATGATGACATTATCGCAGTAGTCCACCGTCATCACATCGGGTCCAGAAGGCGGTTTGTTCTTATCTCCCAATCGTAATCGGAGATAGCGAATGACGATATCGCGAGAAGATTTCAGTTGAAGACCGTAGTCCTTGATCGTGATGCCATCACCGGGGGCGGTCTGGCCCGCCAGCGTCATGAAGGCTTTGTTCTCTATGGACAACGTCGATTTGAGTTCGATTGTGCCGGACACATCAAACACGACCGTCCTCGGGGCTGCAGCGGTGTCAACGCCTTCCCGCAACGACCCGGGCCCTGCATCAGCCAGCGTGGACACATGATAGACGTCACCGCCCCGGCCGCCCTTTGTCCATTTCCCGAATCCCTCCGCCCCGGGAAACGCTGGAACCAGGCGATGACCGGGAGAGAGGGCCTCCCTGAGTGACGGTTTCCAGCGCGCGATGGCCTCCGCCGCCAACTGCGCCACCACCCGCGCACCGCGTTCCTGCAGATGCGTATTATCGGCATAGCCTTCCGGGTAGTTAGGGAAGGCCCCTTTCTTCAGGTTCATGAACAATGCGCTGGTCTTTTCGCGGCCGAGACTTTCAAAGAGCCCTCTGGTCAACGCGTGAAGGTCAATCAGCGGGACATCCATCTCCCTCGCTACGTCGCGGGCCGTCTCCGGATATCCTCCAAGGGTGTCTTCCATCACCGTCTCGCCAGTCCATGCGTTCCTGTTGATGGAGGTCAGCACGATGGGTATCGCCCCCTTCTCCCGCGTCTCCTGAATGTAAGTGATCAAATAGCCTCGATAAGTCGTGTCAGGGTCAGTGTATCGCGCCGGATCGTGCACTTTCGAATCGTTGTGGCCGAACTGAATCAAGACGTAATCCCCGCGGCTCAACTCGTCCACGACCCGTGCCCACGCGCCTTCCTCCATGAAGCTTTTCGCGCTGCGTCCGCTTCGCGCCCTGTTTTCGACTTGTATGACCTCGGGGTCGAAGAATTCCTGAAGCACCTGTCCCCACCCCGTCAGCGGGTAGCGCTCGGGCGGATACGAGGCGGCCGTGGAATCGCCAATTACATACAACCTCGGGGTGGCGTAGCAATCGGTATGCACGCTAAACAGCCCACACAACAGGAAAACGGCCACGAGTGCGGCGCGAAATCCGCCTGCCGTCATGATACGGTTCATGGGTGAATCCTTATAGGTTTGGAGCTCGCACGGGCCGCGCCGGTTCGTGCGCGGCAACCGGAAACCCATTCTAGCCGAGTTGACTGATTGTGCGCTATGATGCCGACCGGCTCGTGACGGTCCGCCCCGGCAACATGGCGTCCGAACCGAGCACCCCTGCCAAGGGAATGCGGACTGTTGCAAAGGAAACAACATGAAACGGTGCATGACAATCTTGACGGCGGGTCTATTGTGGGCTGTCTGCGTGGCCTG
>DAOLNV010000093.1 GCA_035416745.1 Candidatus Hydrogenedentota bacterium
ACTTGGACACGTGCTGTGCCTCTTCATTTCACCTGAGCGCTTTTCTGCGGCGTCCGTGCGATACCGCCCGCGCTTTTGGTATCCTACGGCGCTTTCACGTGAGAAACCGTACAACGGAGATATTGGCGCATGCGCAAAGAATCGCTCGCGTTTTTGAAGACGCTCGTGACCACGCCCAGTCCGTCGGGCTTCGAAGAAAGAATACAGGCCGTTTGCAGGGACTACGTCAAATCTTACGTTGACGATGTGTACAAGGATGTGCACGGCAATCAGTACGCGGTGCGAAATCCCAAAGGCAAACTGCGTGTCATGCTGGCGGGCCACGTCGACGAGATTGGCCTGATGGTCAACGATATTGATGAGAACGGTTTTCTGGGATTCGTCGCGATCGGCGGTATTGACCCGTCAGTTCTGGACGGTCAACGGATCATTGTTCACGGGGCGCACGGCCCGGTGCCCGGCGTCGTCGGCCGCACTGCCATTCACCTCATCGAGAAAGAAGAGCAGGGCAAACCGCTCAAACTCCACCAGCTCTGGGCCGACATAGGGGCCAAGGACCAGAGAGATGCCCAGAAAGTCGTCGCTATCGGCGATCCCATCACGGTGGATGCAGGGTTTGTTGAATTGCGCGACAACAAGGTCGTGGCGCGGGCGTTCGACGACCGGATCGGCGCCTTCGTGGTGCTGGAGGCCATGCGGCTCATCGCCAGGCGCAAGATCCAATGCGCGGTCTATTGCGTTACGACCGTGCAGGAGGAAATCGGTTTGCGCGGCGCCACGACAAGCGCTTACGGGTGCGCCCCTCACGCCGGCATTGCCGTGGACGTGGACCACGCCACCGACTATCCCTTCGTTGACGCGCGCAGGTTCGGCAAGCAGAAGATCAACGCGGGCCCGGTCATTTCGCGCGGGCCGAACATCAACCCCATCGTGAACCGCCAGCTCATCGCCGCGGCGAAGAAGCACAATATCCCCTACCAGGTGGCGGCGGCGCCGCGCGCCACGGGCACCGACGCCAACGCCATGCAGCTCAGCCGCCAAGGCGTCGCGACGGGGCTCATTGGCGTGCCCAACCGCTACATGCACTCGCCCGTCGAACTGTTGTCTCTCACGGACGCCGAGCACGCCGCGCAGCTCCTGGCCGAATGGGTCTGCTCGCTCACGCCCAAGACATCGTTCATACCCTGAGGCGATGACCCCGATGCGCTTTCGGGGCGTTATTTACGGGCCTTTGCGCGTATCTCGAGCAGGCGTTTCATGATGTGATGCAGGTTGCCGGACCAGGATTGCGTGCCCAGGGCGTCGTGCAATGCCTTGTACAGCGGATACAGTTCCTGATAGACGCGGCGCGCCCTGGGGCCGGGCGTGTACTTCTTCGCCTTTAACCCCGTCATGGCTTTCTGGGCGGCCGCAATGCTGCTGTAGCCGCCCGCCCTCTTGCCCGCGACGACGGCGCCGGCAATGGCCGCGCCCAGGGCGCAGGTCTGCGCCGAACGCGATATTTCCATCGTGCGGCCCATGATGTCGGCGTATATCTGCATGACGAGGGGATTCTTCTCGGCAATGCCGCCGCAATTGATCACGCGCCGGATCGGGACGCCGTATTCTTCGAACCGGTTGATGATCGTGAGGGCGCCGAACCCGGTCGCCTCGATCAGCGCGCGATAAATTTCCGCCGGCGTGGTATAGAGCGTCTGCCCAAGCAACAGGCCCGTCAGGCGTTGATCGACCAGGACAGTGCGGTTGCCGTTGTTCCAGTCCAGCGCAAGGAGTCCCGACGCGCCTGGAGCGATTTTCGCGGCCTCTTTCGTGAGTGCTTCGTGGGACCCTGCCTTGGGGCCGCCGGGCTGGATGTAGTTGACAAACCAGTTGAAAATGTCGCCCACGGCGGACTGGCCCGCCTCGAGCCCGATCGCGTCCGGCAGAATGCTGCCGGGGACGATGCCGCAGAGCCCCGGTATATCCGCGGGCGGGCGGGCCATCGAGGCCACCGCCATGTCGCAGGTGCTGGTGCCGACGATGCGCGCGAAAATGCCCGGCTGGATGCCTGCGCCAACGGCGCCGAGATGCGCGTCGAACGCGCCGGCGGCCACGGGAATCCCTTCCGGCAGCCCCGTCTTCTTTGCCCACGTTTTCGACAGGCCGCCGACCTTTGTGTCGATGGCGAAGGCTTTGGCCTTGAGCCGCTCGCGAAGCACGCCCAGTGCCGGGTCCAGTTTCGACAGAAACTCCTTATCGGGATAGCCGCCCCACGCGTCGTTGTACATGGCCTTGTGTCCGGCAGCGCACACGCACGCCACGTAGCTGCCGGGGGCTTCGTTGCCGGTCAGCATGGCGGGGATCCAGTCGGCGCACTCGATCCATGAGTACGCGGCCTCAAACACCTTGGGATTGGCCCGCCTGCAGTGAAGAATCTTGCTGAAGAACCATTCGCTGCTATAGGTGCCGCCGCATTTTGCGAGGTATTGGGGCCGGTCGGTCCTGGCCATTGCGGTAATTTCTTCGGCTTCCGCGATGCCCGTGTGGTCTTTCCACAACCATGCCATCGCGGCGGGCTCTTTCGCGAAGCGCTTTTGAAAGGCCAGCGGGCACCCGTTCTCGTCGATTGGCAAGGGCGTGCTGCCCGTCGTATCGACGCCGATGCCGATGATTTGGTCCGGGCTGAACCCTTTGACCGCTTTCTTTGCGGCAGCCAGCGCCTTGGCGATTGCCACTTCGGCGCCCTTGACGTAGTCGGCCGGGTGCTGCCGCGCGAGGTTCGGGTCGTTGCTGAGAATTACGCCTTCCTTGCCGTGGGCATAATTCCAGACCGCCGTGCCGACTTCGCGGCCGTTCGCCACGTCGACGACCAGGGCGCGCACCGAGTTCGTGCCGTAATCAAGGCCAATGGTGTATTTGGGCATGGGTCGCTCCTTTCCGCTCGCATTCCAAAGCGGGAACAGTGCCGATTGCATCAGGCGCCTCGCATGACGAGACCGGCCTGTCCCCGTTCCCGTGCGTTCCTCACCAGCATTTGCGCCGATGCAGGCTAGTCTAATAACCGGACGGCCTTTCCGCAACCCGGTTGCGTTCACGCCAAGAATGGTTTATCCGTTCCCATATTCCCAGAAGAGACCGAAGACGGTGAGCAGCACAGTGAATTGAAACAAGAAGACGAGCCAGAGAGGAGCTTTGCGCCGGAACGCCGCCAGGATGGGCCCCCACAAGAAAGCCGCCCAGACGAGGAAGACAACCGCCGCGCCCATGCTCAACTCCGAGTGTGCGTTGGCGCCCGCACCGGGGCCCATGCGTTCGAGGGCGTATTCGTGGGCAGGCCATGTCAACAGACTCAGGGGCAGGCCGATGAGGTACGCGAAGAGGCCGCCGAACGGCTCCCTCAGTGGCTTGAGCGCGCCGCCCCATTGCAGCATGCCGCCCACTCCAAACGCTGGCACCAGCGCCGCGTAGAAAAGCAGGATAACCGGGCGGAACCGGCCGTGGTTGGGCGCTTCGGGTCCGGGCTCGTTCTCGGGTGCGGTTTCACCCTTCGTCATCGTCTCGTTGGGGTCCATCGCCGGTCTTCTCCGCCGGTTGCGTTGCGGAGCCATGATACCCGAAATCCCGCGGCAGGTATCGCGCGGCGAAGACAGGTCTTACCCATCTACCGGTTCTCAGGGGGAATGGGGCGGCGGTTGCGGACCGTCTCCGCAGCCGGCGGGGGTTGCGCGGAACGTCCACAGCCGATATTCTGGCGCGTGGTGAGGCCCGTTGGCTCTGTCTTGCGGATACCCGCTTCCCGGTTGCAGGGGCGGCGCCGGGGACGTCAAAGAACAAGAGGATAGGAGCATTCCATGAACGCCAAATCTCTGTTAACGCTTCTGGTCATTGTGTGCGCAACCGCGTATGCCGGGGAACAGGCGGTCCTGACCGTTTGGACGCCGCCGCCGCTCGCCAAGGTGTTGCGCGACGCGGTTCCGCCTCCCGAGGGACCCCAGCCGCTGCTTATCCAGGGTGCGCGCAACGAAACGGCCAGCGCACAGGCGGCCGTGCGGCCGGCGGCCGATATCGAGGCGGCCGGCGTGTCCATCACGGACCTGAAGCACCGGGAGACGGGCGCGGTAATCCCCGCGGGGGCCGTGACGCTGCAGTGGGAGCGCTACATTGCCATCGATCGCAACTCGGAAGGGCTGCCCGAAGATGAACTTGTGGCGAAAGCGCCCAACAGCATCCCGGACCCGTTCTGGGAGGGCGCGAGCATCCCGCTGAAGGCTGGGGAGTCCCAGGCCGTCTGGCTCGAGGCGCATATTCCCGAAGACGCGGCGCCTGGCGATTATGAGGGTGTGTTGGCGGTTACGGCGGGCGATATTTCGGCCCAATTGCCTGTTATCCTGCACGTCTGGAACTTCGCCATGCCCAGCGAGCGGCATCTCTCGGTTGTGAACTGGTGGCGTTTTCCTGGATTAGGGTTCGAGGACAAGATTCCCGCGTATTCCGACGAGTACTACCGGTTTCTGGGCGAATGCTGCACGTTTCTGGCGGCCCACCGCCAGACCGACATCCAGTCTTCGCTGAGCGAACTGGTACAGGAGGTCAAGCAGGCCGACGGGGCCGTTGGGTATGACACCTCGCGTTTCGAGCGTTACGCGGCAACGGCGTTCGAGCACGGCATCCGCCAGATTCATCTGCACGCCGTGGGGCAGCTTGTTGGGCCGCACGTTTCCCCCGAGGGCCGCGCGGAGGCGGTCCCCGCGGCCATGAACCGCCTGCCCGCGCTCGAAGCCGTGATCCAGAAGAACGGATGGCAGGACCGGGTCGCCGTAAACATCGCCGACGAGCCGTTCATCAGTCACGAGCAGTCGTACGCGGCTGTCGTAGACCAGGTGCACAAGATGGCGCCGAGTGTGAAGGTGATCGAGGCGGTTGAAGCCGAATACTTCGGCGAACTCGATATCTACGTGCCCAAACTGAGCCATCTCAACCTCTGGTACCCGCGGTTTCAGGAAGTGCAGCGCGAAGGCAAGGAACTGTGGTTCTACACCTGCTGCCACCCCGTCGGGCGCTATCCCAACCGGTTCCTCGATCAATCGCTGCTGAAAGCCCGGGCGCTCCACTGGATCAACTACCTTTACGATCTCGACGGCTACCTTCATTGGGGCCTGAACCATTTTTACGGCGACGAGCCGTACACCCAGGAGGCGATCAGCCAGCGCCTGCCGCTTGGTGACCGCGCGATAGTCTATCCGGGCGAGAACGGGTTTCTCGGCTCCCTGCGGTTGAGCACCATGCGCGACGGGTTGCAGGATTTCGAGTACCTGTGGGTGCTCGAGGATGGGCTCCGTCAGCTCAAAGAACGCGTCGGCGAGGATGCGTTCTGGCTCGACCCGCGCCAGCGTCCCCTCGAACTGTGCCGCCGCGTGGTCCAATCGTTCTACGACCATACGCGCGACCCCGATGTGCTGATGAAAGCGCGGCGCGCGATCGCCGAAGAGATCGAAGCCCTGCAGAGCGCGCCCTTGCTCGTGGTCCAGACCTCGCCCCCCGAAAACACCTTCGTGCCGGCGGGCCCGCGGAACATCGGCGTGCGCGGCCTCGTGGCGCCCGGCGCATCGGTGACGGTCAACGGCAGCGCGGTTGCGGTTCGTGAAAGCGGATATTTCTGTATGACGCATTTCATGCCGGGGGACAAACCCGTCATTGCCGTCACCGTGGAGGAATCGGGCGAGCAGCGGTCAGCGGCGCGATCGTTTATACTGGAAAGAGAATAGCGCTGGGGAATTTCCGGACCAGAGGAAAAACAGAATGGCATACGCTCCGGAAGAGCATGCTGACTCGCTGCGCCGGGAAGCCGATGCGCTTCTGGAATGGTCGGGCCTGGATGGCGTGCTCCGTGGACACGGGCAGGTTCATCTCACCGGCAGCTACGCTCTCGAGCTGATGGCGTGGCGCGACCTCGATATCCACATGGTATTGTTTGAAATATGGGACCCACTCGATGCCATCTTCTCCCTCGGCCACCAGATAGCCAAACTGCCCGGCGTGATTCGCATGAGCTTCGGCAACCATCTTCGCAAACCGCGTCCCAAACTCCCCGTGGGCCTTTATTGGGGCGTTCGGATGCTGCATCCCGACAACGGCGAGGAGTGGAAGCTCGACATCTGGGCCGTGGACGAGGCCCAGATACGCCAGAATAAAGCGGTCATGGAGCGCATCCGGGCCGCGCTTGACGAACAGTCGCGCCGCCTCATTCTCGATATCAAGCGCGCCATCCTCACGAAAGAGGGCCGCACGCCCGTCCTCAGCGGCATCCCTCTCTACGAGGCAGTGCTCTTCGAGGGCCTTCGCGACGAGGCGGCAATCCGCGAATACCTGCGGGCACAAGGAGTCGAAGGCGTCTGACCCCCGCCAAGAGAACGGACAGGATTTACACGAACTACCGGATAAGAATTCAAATCTTGTGAGTCTTGTTGTTCATGCCGGCGGCATCTCGTCAAGCGCACTGGATTCTTCCGCTTAGATGCTATAATATGCATATAAAAAGTGTGTCCAGACGGGCAAGACAGGGGGCAGGAATAGGCGTAATTCTTGGAATCTACGAGCTCAAGAAGACAAACCCTGTTGCTCCCGTAAATCATGTCTACTGAAACAATGGACATCGACGAATTGACCTATCAGATAATCGCGTGTGCCTACCGCGTTCACTGCGCGCTTGGGCCGGGCTTTCTTGAGAAGGTATACGAAAACGCTTTGCGGATTGAATTGGAGGAGGCGACGCTGCAGGTTGCGCAACAGGTGCCCATCCCCGTCAGTTATCATGGCCGTGTCGTCGGAGATTTTTACGTTGACCTGTGGATCGAGGACCGGGTGCTCGTGGAATTGAAGGCCGTGCATCAGGTGGCCAAAGAACATGAAGCGCAACTCGTCAACTACCTTCAGGCAACCGGGGTGGAGAACGGCTTGCTCATCAACTTTGGACCATCGGTCGAGGTGAAGCGCAAGTTTAAGACGTGGAAGCCGGTGACAAAGAGACCAGAACCGCCGAACAGATAACGGAAGAATGGATGGAATAGACTTGATTTACATGATTGCCAAATCGTGTGAATCGTGTTAATCATGTCCCAAGACCATCGCACATGTGGCGATATGCCCGTCGTTCGTGCCGAAGACTACGGCATGCTCGCCGAATAACGCGAGGATCTTTGTGGGAGTGGCCGGGAGCCTGGCCTCACGCACGGGCTGTCCGGCAGCATCGAGCACGGTCACGCTTCCTCCTTCGCCGCCAATGACGATCCAGGGAGAATCGCCGCCCGCGGGCGTGATGCAGCAGAGGGTCGTGGGCACGAACGGCAGCCGTCGAGACCACAGTCTCTCGCAGGCGCCGGTCAGCGCGACGACGAGGCGGTCGACCGTCGCGACGGCGATATCGGGGACTCCGTCGCCGGTCAGAACGCCAATGTCGATGTCGCGCATGTTGACGTAGGGAATGGATTTGCCGGGGCCAAAGCTCGCGTCGTATTCGGCCGTGCCGTCGGGACGCCACACCGTGACGCGGTTCCACACGCCGTTGACCTCGCTCATGAGCTCGTTTTCGCCGTCTCCGTCGAAATCCTCGAAAAAGATGTGTTCGCGGTTCATGGCCGACCAGCCGGGCACGTACGTGTGGCCTTCGGGCACCGAATCGTAACCGCGCCGGTCCGGGTCGAGTGAAACGCTGTTGATAATGCCCAAGGTGTTGCCATCGTTGAAACGGCGCGCCGCAAGCAAGGTATGCGACCCGTTTGGACCGGGAATCAGCTTCATCACGGATACCTTGCCCCAGAATTGGGGCATGCGGCGCACCAGTTGGCCGGTTTCGTCGAGGATCTCGAGTGTGCAGGCCGATCCTGCGAACGCCATGGGCTTGTCGTCGATAAAGGCGCCCGAGTAAAGCCCGTGAATGCCCTCGTGGCCGGGTTCCGACTTGAACCAGTACGTCTTAGCCGCACGATACACCGCCGGGTCCATCTCCGACACGAACACCCACTTGCGGTTGCCGTCGCGGTCGAATGCAATGACCTTTTCGTCCGCGCAGCCCGCGAGCAGCAACTGCGGCTCGGGCCACCAGCGGAGCATGCGGATGAGGCCATCGGTCTGGAACGTGGCAAGCGCTCCTCCGTCCGGGGACAGGGCGTGGACGGTCTGGCCCTCGGCCGCGTAGAGACGCGTGCCCGCCTCATCCGGCGCCGCCACGAGGTCCACGATGGCGGCATCCCCGAGCTTCGCCGCAGTAACCGGCAGCGCTGGGAGAGCCTCTTCCGCTGCGGGGGCGGCCGCTTGCGCGCTCTGCGCGGCGCGTGCCCGGGCCTGTTCCACGCACGCGGTTAACCACGCGCGCAATGCCGGGAGCGTTGGCTCGGGCGCGGGCGCAGGCCGTGTCTCGGGCGTCTGGGCGGCATCGTCCGCGAACGCGAACACCATCTCGCCCGCGGCCAAGTCCCAATCGAGGTCCATGGGTTCCTCGCTCTTAAACACGGGGCTCTGACCGGGAACGGCGAGTTGATGGACTCCCCGGCCATAGAAATGCTCGGACGACAGCACGGCGAACTCGGCGTCGACGCCCTCGTACGTGCCCGCCGTGACCAGCGTGGGCTCAGGCGCCAGGAAGACGGCGGCGTTGTCCGCGAGGCGCAGACACGCCACTTCGGGACTCGACTCGGCGGGAATGCCGGTGACCAGCGAGACGAAGTACTGTTTCACGCCGGCGCGCGCCGGTCCGAACCACTGCATGGTCGCCTCGGGTCCGTCGCGCAGGATGTCCACGTCTGACGCCGTGCACACCACGGGGATGCGCGGCGTGGAGGCCTCGATGGCGCGGTCCAGGCGCATCTGGCTCGGCCGTTGAGGGTCAGCAGTCCAGTTGCCGCCCTTGGTTTCCCACAGCAGTTGGACTTCGAGGTTTCTGGTGTCGGTGCGCGGGGTCAGTTCGTCTATTATCACCGAATACCGCCCTTCGCGATGGACCAAAGCCCGCCGCCAATCCGTATAGGGCATGTCGGGCACTTCGCCGACGGCGATGGCCGTCTGGCCCAGTACCCGGTGATGCCTGAGCGCGGCATTCATGGCGATCGTCTTTTCGGTGAGGCCGTCGGCGCGGATACGGAGCTGGTTCAGGTAGCCTTCCAGCAGGGTCACGCCGTCCAGCCGCAGGGCGAGAATCGTGAAGGTGTGGTAGGGGTTGCGCGACGCGCCGTTGAATCCGTCCAGCAGAATGAAATCGCCCGTCGCATCGGTCCGGTTGCGGTAGCTCATGAACAGGAAGGACTCCTCGAGAGGAAACCCATTGTTTCGCCACTGCCACATGGGTTCCGGCATGGGGTTGATCCGCCACGCGCCCGCCATATCGGTTGGCGGCACGGGCTCGAGGCGTTCTTCCGGCCAGTACGATTGCCCGAGGCGAAAAACAGACGTGTCGACCCCCGTGCGGTTCCGGTACGTGAGCCAGCGTCCGTCCTGCGTGAGATACGCGGCTTTGTGCAGGAACCCCAGCGAGGCGTATTGCAGCGCCCAATCGCGGTCTTGGCCCGAAGCGAGGATCTCGAGTCCGCGCAGGAGTTGCGCCGCCACGCCATTCTCGAGAGGCACGCGGTCGCCGGTCAGCAGCATGTAGGTGAATATGGGCGCAATGGCGGTGTCGTACCAGAACAGATTGTCGTTCTCGCCGCTGACCCACGCATGTTCGTGCAGTGAACTGAACTGATTCGCGCCGTTTTGCTCACACACGGGCCAGAGCGGGTCGTCGTAATCCTTCGCGAAATAGCGTCCGAGACAATACATCGCGATGGAGGTCCGCTGTCCGTGCCGCGAACCCACCTGGGAGGGGGTGGCCGCGTACGGTCCCGTGTACGCCGCCCGGATGCCGGGATGGTCGAGCTGATGGGCGAATGCGCGGGTGACGCGAAGCCGCTCGTCATCTGTGAAGACGGGACTCTCCTCGATGAGGTCCCAGAACAGGATCATGAGGTGGGCGTTGTAGTGATAGGGTCCGCTGAGGGGGGCGTCCTTGTTTTCGATGCGTTCGCCGTCGATCTCGTCGATCTCGGCTTTGGCCTGTTCGCCGGGGAAGGCCAGGCGGATGGCCTCGCGCGCGTGGAACGGGTCGCCGGTCATGTAGTACATGGCCATCCGTTTGCTGATGCTGTTCCATCCGAAATACCCGATCGACCCGTATCCCGCGGACGCCTCCCATGTTTCGAACTGCCGCAGGTCCGTGGGGACCACGATGCCCTCGCCCAGTTCGATCTCCATGAGCCAGGGCAGCGTCAGCGCTGGCGCCCGGGGCGTCTCCGAGATCCGTTTTGAAAACGCCGCCGCGGCTTTCTGGACCCCCGCCGCGTCGCTGCCGCCAAGAAACACCACGTTGTGGCCGCCCCCCACGGGGTTGTGGAGCGTGCGGACCACGTACCCGCCGGGACCGGGATACCGCAGGTCGAGAATCGTGTAATACCGCTCGTAGAGCAGCCCGATGAACCGGTTCGTGGACCGGTTGCCGATGGCGACGATGTTCTGGTCAAAGGGGAGTCCCACGGCGTCATCGGAGACAACGGGCAGCTCGGTTCCGGTGCACGCCTTGATCGCGGCGTTGACGGCGGCAGCCTGCCCGGCATACGCCGCGGGGGCTACGATAACGCCCGCCGCCGTGCCCTCGTTGACCAGCACTGTCTCGAGGTACAGCGGTTTGAGGATTTCAAGCTCGGGGACCTCGGGGGCGCTTGACAGCGCCATGACAGCCGGGAGCTCGCTTACCGCCGCCAGCGAGACGTTATCGATGATCACCTGCGGGACAGGCTCGCGGTGGGTGTAAAGATAGAGCACGGCCTCCTGAGTGCCCTCCGGCGCGACCGCACCCACCTCCACGCGCTGATAGTGATCGCCGAGACCCGGAATCAGCGGGCGCTGGACATATTCGCCCGAGGGCAGGAACCGCAATTGGATGTACGCGCCGCGCGGAGAGGCGTCTTCGACGGCCTTCACCGACACCCCCGCCAGGTACGGGGTATTAGGCCCGGCCGCGACCTGCTGGACGATTCCCAGCTCCTCGCCGGGATGGCCGTCGGCGAGCAGGAGGGCCTTGTTTCCGGCGTCCGGCGCGTCCACCAGCGAGAGTGCCCGTCTTTCGTCAAGGGCGCCGTACAAATCCCAGCCCGCAGGCGCGCCGGAGTCCGACATCCCATCCTCGACCGAGGGATTCCGCAGCAGGTTTGTTTCGCCGGCGGCGTTCGCGGGGAGGGACATCAAAACCGGAACGGCATACACGGCGATTGCGGAAAGAAGCGATGTGCAACACAGTGGGCGGGTCATGGCTGGCTCCTGTGAGTATCGGGACCGTTGCAGCACGTTTTCCGCAGTATCGGTTTGGCGGGATGGCATTTTCAACCGGCGGGCCGCGAAGAGACCTGTTCAACGAGGAGGCGCCTGTCCCGGGCCCGGCCCCGCTCAAGGCGCGATTCGGAGAACCTGTCAAGCCATTTGCTGACCTTACCGGAGAATTGACATGCCACGGACGCATTTGGTAAAGTACGCCCGCAGTTTAAGAAAGAAGAGGCGCCGGCTTCTCACCCTGCGGCGGATTTTGAGCCAGCCAGCAGGGTCATGTTGGACCATTTCTGCGTGATGCGTAGTGTGTCGCGGCAGGGAGCAGGCGCTCTTTGCCGCGATTTTCGTTTTGCGCGGCATAAACAATGGGTACCTGTGCCCGGGAACAGGATGGGGAATTCCCCAGGGAGGATGAATTATCGCCAGGACAGATGGAACCGGCCGGATACGGATTAATGAACGCATTCGTGCCCGGCAAGTGCGCGTAATCGATGATGAAGGAGAGCAACTGGGCATCATGAGCCCGGAAGACGCGCTGCGCGAAGCGGAAGAGCGGGGTTTGGACCTTGTCGAGGTCGCTCCGAATGCCCGGCCGCCGGTGTGCCGCATACTCGACTTCGGCAAGTACAAATACCAACAGAGCAAGCGCGCAAAGGAATCCCGGAAGCATCAGCATGTCGTGACCGTGAAAGAGATCAAGTACCGTCCGAAAATCGACAAACACGATTTCGACTACAAGACCAGCCATGCCCGTGAGTTTCTTGAATCGGGAAACAAAGTCAAACTCACGATTATGTTTCGCGGGCGCGAAATGACGCATCCGGAGTTCGGGCGCGAAATCTTGGCGCGCGTGGTCGAAGCCACGACTGACTTGCTGGACGAGCCGCCGGACGCCAGCCGGGCCCGCCTTGAAGGGCGCAATATGATCCTGATGCTGACGCCGGGCAAGAACGCGCAAAAGAAGTCGCGCCAGGCAGCCCGGCCGAAGCCCCAAGCGGAAGAGTCTCCGGAAGCCCGGCAGGAAATCGTACAGGAAGCCGGGCACGAAGCCGGGCACGAAGCCGGACAGGAAGCCGGACAAGAAGCCGGACAGGAATTGTAGTCGCGGTAATACGCCGCGTGTGCATTGTTTGAACAACGAACTGCAGGTTTGCGGGCAGCAAGCGCCCCCTGAGGGGGTGCAGGATGCCGGAAACGCACTCAGAGCCGAAATCGGTGAAGGGGGCGTTTCGTGCGTGCAGCCCCGGCGGCGAGGCCGGGGGGCAGAGGAAGCCATTATCGAGGTCATCCTGCCTGTAAACCATGCATAAAGGAGGACATAGAATGCCGAAAATGAAAACCAACAAATCCGCTTCGAAGCGGTTCAGCTTTACAAAGAAGGGCAAGATCAAGCGGCATAAGGCGTTCGCAAGCCATTTGAAAACCCACAAGTCCGCCAAGCGCAAGCGGGGTCTGCGAACCGCCGCTATCCTGGGGCCGGAAGATTCGGCCCGCGTGAAGCGGATGCTGCCCTACGGCTGAGGTCTCCGGGATTGGAAATGCTCCCCCGTCCGTAGGACGGTCAACTTTGCAAGGAATTGAGTCATGCCACAAGCAACAAACGCTCCTGCGTCGCGCCGCCGCCGCAAGAAGATTATCAAACTGGCTTCGGGATACCGTGGAAGCCGGCACCGCCTTCTCAAGACCGCCCGGCAGGCGGTCGAACATTCGGGCATTTACGCCTACCGCGACCGCAAGGTGCGCAAACGCGAGTTCCGCAAACTCTGGATCGCGCGCATCAACGCCGCGACACGCGCCAACGGCATACCGTATAGCCGGTTTATTCTCGGCCTGCGGAAGGCCAATATCGATGTCAACCGCAAGATGCTTGCCGACATGGCGGTATCGGACGAAGCCGGATTCACGAAGCTGGTAGAATTAGCCAAAGCCGAACTCGATTAGGCGAGGCGATCATGCGAATTGTACCGGCCGTCGATATCCGGGGTGGGCGTTGCGTCAACCTGGTGCAAGGCGATTACGACCGGGAAACCGTGTTCTCGGACGAGCCCGTCGACCAAGCCCGCCGGTGGTTTGAAGCGGTCCGCGGCTTGATTCATATCGTCGACCTGGACGGTGCGCGCGAGGGCCGCCTCTGCGCCCTCGGCGTGTTGCGGAACCTTCACGAGGCGGGTATCCCCTTCGAGATTGGCGGCGGCATTCGCGCCATGGCGGACGTGGACTCCGCCGCCGCCGCCGGCGCCGGCCGCGTGATTCTGGGCACGGCCGCTTACCGCGACCCTGAGTTCCTTCAACAGGCTATCGCCCGGTACCCGGGAAAAATCGCCGTCGGAGTGGATGCACGCGACGGCCGTGTCGCGCTGAGCGCGTGGCGCGATACCACCGACAGGGACGCCGTGGAATTCGCCCGGGATATGCAGCGAGCAGGCGCCGCCCGCATCATCTATACGGACATCAACAGCGACGGCATGATGAAGGGGCCCAACTTCGCCGCAACCGGGGCGGTGGCCAGAGCCTTGACCATTCCCGTGACCGCGTCCGGCGGGGTCTCGTCTATCGAGGATGTGCGGCGCTTGAAAGAGCTCGAACCGGATGGCGTCGATGAAGTAATCATCGGGCGCGCCCTTTATCTTGGGGCCATCAACCTGGCGGAGGCCGTCGCCGTCGCGGAGGGAGGTTCGTGACCCAACGTTATGGCGCCGTGACCATCATTGGCGTGGGATTGCTGGGCGGTTCCCTCGCCCTGGCCATGAAGGCCAGAAACATGACGGACATGGTGCGCGGCGTGGGGCGCAACCCCGCGACGCTTGAGAAGGCCAGCGCTCTCGGCATCATCGATGCGTCATACCTGGAACCTGGCGAGGCATGCCGGGGCGCGGACCTGGTTGTGATTTGTACGCCGGCGGGGAGTGTGCCGGCGGTTCTGGACGCCATCCGCCCGACGTGTTCGAACGCGGCGCTTGTCACCGATGTGGCCAGCACCAAAGCCGTCATTTGCAGTCACGCCGCCCGCACCTGGCCCGCGCCGTTGCGTTTTGTGGGCAGTCATCCCATGGCCGGCTCGGAGAAGTTCGGACCCGAACACGCATCCCCGGCGCTCTATGAGGGCTGCGTCACCATCGTCGATGCCAACCCGGCCGCGGCAGAAGCGAGACGCGCGGTCACCGCGCTGTGGGAAGCCGTAGGCGCGAAGGTCGTCGTCCTCGAGCCGGCGGTGCACGACGCCCTTGTCGCGCGCACCAGCCATATCCCCCATATCGTGGCGGGCTGCATTGCGCGGCTGGCCGCAGCGGCGGGCAATGTCACGCCCGTGGTCGGGACGGGGTTCCGCGACGTGACCCGCGTGGCGGCGGGCCGGCCCGAACTCTGGCGCGACATCTGCCTCACCAACCGGACGGCCATCGCCGAAGGTCTCGAGTTGCTGGAGCAGAACTTGGCCGAGGTCCGGCGCATGGTAGCCGAAGGCCGCGCCGGCGAATTGGATGCCTTCTTCGAGCAGGCCCAGCAGGCGCGGCGCAAAGCATTGGGAGAGCCATGAAAGGGGCGTTCATAACGCTGGAAGGCGTCGAGGGCTGCGGCAAGACTACGCAGATGTCCATGCTCCGGGACCGCCTCGAGGCGGACGGACATCGCGTTTTGCTCACACGTGAACCCGGCGGGACGCCTATCGCCGAAGCGGTGCGCGACATCCTTCTCGACCCCGCTAACACCGCCCTGTCTCCCGTGGCCGAGTTGCTGTTGTATGAGGCTGCACGCGCGCAACACGTCGCCGAACGCATCAAACCCGCCCTCGACAACGGCATCATCGTCATATGTGACCGGTTCGCCGACAGCACGACGGCCTACCAGGGCGCGGGCCGGGTGTTGCCTCTCGATACGGTGCTGGCCCTGCATCGCGTGGCTACCGGAACAGTCTGGCCCGACCTGACCATCGTGCTGGACATCCCTGCCGAGGCCGGGCTCAAGCGCGCCGCCGCGGCGCGCGACCGCGACCGCATCGAGCGGGAACCCCTCGCGTTTCATCAGCGCGTGCGCGCTGAGTTCCTGCGCATCGCCGAGGCGGAACCGGAGCGCGTGAAAGTCGTCGATGCGTCTCAACCGCTTGAAACCGTTGCCGAGGCCATTTATGCACACGTAAGCAAGGTGTTGGAGCAGCCGTGAGTTTTTCGGACATTAGAGATCAGGAAGTGGCCGTTCGCCTGTTGCGGCAGATTCTGCGCCGTGGCCGTATCCCGAACGCGATGTTGTTCTGGGGCCCGGGCGGCGTCGGCAAGGCGCTGACCGCCCTGGAGATGGCCAAAGCGGTGCAGTGCAAGCAGCGGGGGGACGACGCTTGCGGCGAATGCCTCCAGTGCCGGAAGGTTGCCAGCGGAAACCACCCGGACGTACGGGTCGTCACGCCAAAGGACAAGACCCGGCTCATCAAGAAGGAGGCGATTGAGGAAATCAACGAGATCTGCTCGTTGCGGCCGTACGAGTCGGAATGGCGGATCGTCATCTTCCACGACGCCGAACGCATGAACGCGCCTGCCCAGAACCACTTTCTCAAGATGCTCGAGGAACCCCCGGGGCGTACCCTGTTCATTCTGGTCAGTGAATTGCCGCGCGAGCTGCTCCCAACCATCCGGTCGCGATGCCAGATGGTGCGGTTTCGAAGCCTTCGGCCCGAAACGGTTCTGGCACTGCTCCAACGGGAGCGGGAGTTGCCGCCCGACAAGGCCGAATCGATCGCGGCGCTCTCGCAAGGCCGTATGGACCGGGCCTTCGATCTGTTGGATTCGGACAAGCGCGAGCTTGTGTTGCACATCGTCGCCCAACTGAAAGGCGGCGCGGATCCCGTTGAGCTCTCGGAGGAGTTCGCGAAACGCCTCGAAGCCCAGCGAAAAGAGGTTGAGGCCGTTATTGACGCGGAGCTGAAGATTAGTGCCGGGGAAACATTCGGCATCGAGGACAAGGAGGCCATGAAAGAAGAGCGCCTGGCCCTTACCCAGGCAGCCTTCCAGCGTGGTATACTCGATTATCTGTTCCTGTTGGAAACGTGGTACCGTGACGAGATGGTCTACGCGGCCACGAAGAAAGAAGGCAGCATTTTCAACCGGGACCACCTGGACGGCGTCCGTGACCGGCTCTCCACCGTGCCGGAGAACAAGATCGAGGCGGTGGAGAAAGCGCGGTATTACCTCGACCGGTTCGTGAATGAGGAACGCGTGTTTCGCGACCTTTTCTTCGCTTTGGCGGCTGATTAGCGCCGAGGGAGGAGTGTGATATAGATGCAGACCGTGAAAATCCGTCTCCGCAAGCCCACGCGAGTGTTCACCTTCTTGTCTGAAGACATCCCGTTGATACGCAACGACAAATGCATCGTGCGGAGCGATCGCGGCCTGGAATACGGCATCTGTATCGTGCCTCCCGAGGACTGTCCCGAGGGCATGAAGGAATTGGTCAAGATGAACGTCGTGCGCCGGGCTTCGCTGGCCGACGAAAGCACGTTCAACCAGATCCAGCGCGAGGAGGACCGCGCGAAGGGAATCTGTGCCCAGAAGATCGCCCAGCACAAGCTCTCGATGAAGCTGGTCGATGTCGAATACACCTTCGACAAACACAAGGTCATCTTTTACTTTACCGCCGCAGAACGGGTGGACTTCCGCAAACTCGTGCGCGACCTTGCCCAGGAACTCAAAACCCGCATCGAGTTGCGCCACATCCAGGTGCGCGACGAAGCGAAGCTGGTGGGGGGATTGGGTGTGTGCGGGCGCGAACTCTGCTGCGCGTGCTGGCTGACGGAATTCCAGCCCATCTCGATGAAGATGGCTAAGCGGCAGAGCCTTTCGCTGAATCCGTCGAAGATCAGCGGCCAGTGCGGCCGCTTGCTGTGCTGCCTCGCCTATGAGAATGACCAGTATCCCGATCCGCGCAGAATGAAAGCGGCCGCACACACGTCAGCCGAGGCAGCCTTCGAGGAATTTGACGATACCTCGGAGCTCGACGACACGGAGATAACCGAGGAAGTGGGGGAAGAGGTGGTCGTCGTCAGCAATGCCGATCTAACGGCGCTCGAGGACGCCGTGCAGCCTCCGGAACCTGCTTCGCCGCCACAGCAGACGGAACAGGCGGGCGGGCATAGGAAGGGCAAACGGCGTTCGCGGCGGCGGCGGCACAAGTCCAAGAAACCCTTGGGTGACGCCCCGGGCAACACAGGCGGTGCCCCTACTTGACGGGCTTGGCCGACACGCATTGCCACCTCCAAGACGCCCGTTTTGATGAAGACCGCCCCGAAGTGCTCGAGCGCAGCCTGGCCGCGTTGGACTGGCTGCTTGTCGTCGGCGACGATCTGGATACCAGCCAACGGGCCGTGGACTTGGCGGGGGACCGCGTGTTCGCGGCGGTGGGCGTCCATCCCTACCACGCTGATCGCGTGGACGCCCGGGCCCTGGAAACGCTGCGTAACCTTGCCGCGAACAAACGCGTCGCCGCCATCGGAGAAACGGGCCTCGATTACTACCGGTACGCGGAGACGTCGCGGGAGGAACAGCGGCGCGCCTTTGAGGCCCAGTTGGAACTCGCCGCGGAGCTCGGCCTCCCCGTAGCCGTTCACAACCGCGACGCCGACGGGGACGCAGCGGCCGTCCTCGCGAACGCGTGCGGGCGAGTGCCGGGAGTCGTGATGCACTGCTTTGGGAGCGGGGCGCCGTTTGCTGAGAAGTGCCTCGAATTGGGGCATTACATCTCGTTTGCCGGGAATGTCACCTTTCCGAAGGCCGGTTCGCTTCGCGAAGCCGCTGCTCTTGTTCCGATGGACCGGCTGCTCGTCGAGACCGACAGTCCCTACCTTGCCCCCCAGCCCGTGCGAGGCAAGCGGTGCGAGCCCCATTACCTCAAATACACGGCGGCATGCCTCGCGGAACTGAAAGGCGTTACAATCGAGACGTTCGCCGAACGGACGACCGCAAACGCCGCCCGCCTTTTTCGGCTCGACGCGGACGCGCGGCGCGAGTGACGAAGATGTGGTTCAATGCAAACAGATGGACACCGGACCGCCTTGCCGAGCAGCTGCGCGATATGGGCGTTGACGCGGGCGACCGCCTGTTTGTCCACACCGGGCTGCGCAAGACACGCATTACGCGCGACGAGGTGCCCAACCTTTTTGCGGCGTATCGTGAGGTACTTGGGCCCGGCGGCGCGCTGTTCTTTCCGACGCACACCTACTCGTGCCGCGGCGCGGTGGGGTGTCCCCCGTTTCACCCGGATTTGCGGTGCGACGCCTCGATCGGCATCTGGCCGGAGCTGGCGCGGAAACAGCCGGGCGTTATCCGCAGCGCCAGTCCCACCCATTCCGACGCCGGCATCGGCCACGGAGCGGCCGAGATTCTCGCGGGACACGACCGCGTGCAGCCCGTGGGAAAAGACTCGCCTCTGGACCGGCTTCAGAAAGCAGGCGCCAAGGTGTTGCTGATCGGCTGCGGATTTGAGTCTTGTACGCTGCTGCATCTGGCCGAATACTACGCCAATGTGCCGTATCTTTATCTCCCCTGCGCAGGGTTTGATTCCGTCGGGATCGTGGCTTTGCCAAACGGAGACGTTGAAGAGCGGCCCGTCAAGATTATCCCTGGATGCAGCCGGGGATTCCCCAAACTCGAGCGTTCTTTCCGCAAGGCCGGGCTTATCCGCGACGGACAGGTCGGGAAAGCCCGCGCCATGCTTTGCGAGATGCGGCCCTTGCTCGACGCCGCCGTCGAACTGTTGCGAGCCCGGCCGATGGGGTACCTGTGCGACACGTCTTGCGCCACGTGCCTCCTCCGCCGCGAACGGTCACGCCCGCCCGCCGGTTGAACAATTCGCCAGCGCAGGCGTCTCGCCCGGATCGGGGACCTTGCGCCCGCAAGAGTGGGCCGTGCCTCCCATGAGTCCCATTCCTGGCGCCATAGGCGCCGTTCCGGCAGTATCGGGCCGCGCCATGGTCTGCAAGGCCAGACGGCCGGGCCTGACGCAGACGCCCCGCCTGCTGGACTTGCCGGACCGTCATTTGCTATAATCGATAGCCG
>DAOLNV010000094.1:0-12651 GCA_035416745.1 Candidatus Hydrogenedentota bacterium
CCTCGGCAACGGCCCGGCGGCACGGAGCGGTGTGGATATACCGCCCCGGTTTTAGGGAGGGAACCCTGACGGCCTTGAAAGGCCGTATTCAACTGTCTCACGCAGCCCTTATGGGGCTGGCGGCTGGTCGGAACGGCGAAGGCCCGCTCTTTCGAGGACCCAGACCATTGGGCACCAGTTCGTAAAACCCGACTGAAGCAGGTTGGCGCCCACAAACCCCGTGAAAATGAGCCAGTAGCGCGAATGGAACGCCCCGAGAAGGGCGCTGGCAAGGACAAAGAACCCCGCTATTGTGCGTAAAGCTCTCTCAACAGTCACGGTGCTTGCCACTCCGCGCACGCAGTTCAGGAGTTTGCCGACAACTGACAGGGGGAGAGCAGTTTTCGTGCCAAAAAGTGGCTTAAGGTCAACCTACTCCTCAAGCATATGCCGTAAGGCAGGTTATAGAATCACGAAAAATTCCTGAGAACGCGGTTTTGTATGAATGTTACGTTACACAGCGTTACATTCTGCGCAGATGTGGCGTTACCTAAACGGTCTCAGGGAGCAGTGGCAGGGGCCTCGTGAACCTCCCGGGACACGGACAACGCCCCCGGAGCTGATGTCCTGCGGCGCGACAATTCTCCCGGAACGGTTCGGCGGCGCGCTTAGTCCTGCGGTTGGAGGGGGACATTGAGTTTTTTCATACGGCGCCAGACGGACGTTCGGGTGATGCCGAGACGCCGGGCTGCCTCAGCCTTGTTCCAGCCGCACGCGTCGAGCACGGCGATCAACTCGTCGCGTGTATTGCCGCGTTTCCGGCGCGAGGGCATTTCGGAATAGACGTCGGACACGTCGAATCCGCCGAGTTCGCCGGATTCATCGCATAGCTGGCGCTTGACTTCCACGCGGCGGATCTCGACGGGCAGGTCGAAGGGTCCGATGAACGCGCTGTTGCACGTGACGAAGGCGTGCTCGATGGCGTTCTCGATTTCGCGCACGTTGCCCGGCCAGCAATAGTCCATAATCATGTGGATGGCGTCGGGGGTCAAACCCTGGATGTTTTTGCCGGTTTCTTCGTTGAACCGTGCGATGAACCGCTTGATGAGCGGGTCGATGTCTTCCTTGCGTTCGCGGACGGGGGGCAGATGTATGGGGAAGACCTTGAGCCGGTAAAAGAGGTCTTCGCGGAAATCGCCGCGCCGCACGAGGTCACGCAGATTGCGGTGCGTGGCGGCGATGACCCGGACGTCGACTTTCCTGGGGATCGACTCTCCGACGCGTTCGAGTTCGCGCTCCTGCAATACGCGGAGCAGTTTTACCTGCACCAGGGGCGGGATGTCGCCGACTTCATCGAGGAAAATGGTGCCGCCGTTTGCGCGCTCGAACCGTCCGATGTGTTCCCTGATGGCGCCGGTAAATGCCCCCCTGGCGTGGCCAAAAAGTTCGCTTTCGAGAAGGGACTCGGAAAGGGCGGAACAATTCACCCGGACGAGCGGTCCGTCTTTTCGATCGCTGTGGTAATGGATCGCCTTGGCGACCACTTCCTTGCCGGTTCCGGTCTCGCCGGTGATCAGGACGGTGACAGGGGACGCCGCCGCCAACTCGACGAGGTTGAAAATCTCGCGCATCTGGGGACTTTTCCCCACGATATTGTGAAACTCGAAGCGGCCCGTCACTTCGCGCCGGAGCTGGTTCATTTCGGTTTCCAGGCGCCGCAGCGAGGTAATATCGGTGAGCGTGATCACGGCGCCCATGGGTTCTCCGGCTTCGCTGTGCAGAACGCGTCCCGCGGCGACCACCTGGACTTCCTCGCCGTTTGAGTTCCGGATGACGGTTTCGGTTTTATCGACGGCTTCGAGGTGGAAAACATGGTACGTGATGGGGGGCACGGGCCGGCTTTCCCCCTCGACGCGGCCGTCGCTCAGGAACGCGCAATTTCGTCCAATGGCCTCGGCAGGCGAATACCCGGTAATGCGTTCCATGGCGCGGTTCCACCGTTGGACGACAAAATCGTTATCAATAACGAACACCCCGTCGGCCATGGTATCGAGAATGGTGGCCAGCTCCAGGGCTTCCCGTTCCATCGATTGGGTCATGACGCGCGTCTCCCTCAGTTGCAAGTCCGGATCATAGCATATGGAGTGTTTGGAGCGTCACCCTTGCCCCGTCCGCTGCTCTTCTGGGTCACGAGCACCAGGGAGGTCAGTCCGGGCGTCCGGCATCCGGCGCCGGCGGCCAGGGGAAACGCTTCGCCGGGGGAAACGCGAAAACGGCGGCGGGACCCGTTCTTCCGTGACCGGGTCCCGCGTGATTGGAAGCCCCCCCTTGGGGATGTCAGCAACCGGGAAAGGGCGTATTGATGCTTATGCGATAAAATTGAGGATGGCGTCGGCGGCCGTGCCGCGCGAGCCGTCTTTTCGCACAAACGAGGCGAGCTGCTCGAGGCGGTTGCCGCCGGCCGCTGTCTGGTTTACGTTCCGGTAGGCAAGGGATATCTCCTCGATGCCCGCCGCGTCCAGGCTGGTCAGTTCACCGTCTTCGGTCTCGCCGTCGCCGTCATCCTTCCAAAGCAAGAGTTCGCTGAAGCGGTCGTCGAGCCGGTTGATGCGTCCGTCGCCGTTGCTGTCGAGCTTACGGAGTTCTTCGAATCCGTTTGCCGCGCCGTTCTGGTCTCCAAACAGCTCCGCGCCGCTGTCGATGCGGCCATTGGCATTGCGGTCGATGGCGAGGAATGCGTCGCCGCCCGTTACGAACGCGGTCCTGGCGGCCTTTCCGGTTCCTGTGATGTCGAAACGCGCGCCGTCACGGTAACTTGACAGTTCAATGCCGTCTCCGTCAAGGTCCAGCACCACAGGGTCGGATTCCTGCACGGCCTGCCCCTGGACCTGCACGATTTCGGTGTATTCGAACTCGAATTCGAGTTGGAACGTCATGCTTTGGGCCTGGACCTGTATTGGGGAGGATGACTCCCCGTTCGCGGGCAGGGCGCTCGTTTCGCCGCCTCCTAGAAGCCCGAGGGCGCGCAACTGTTCGATGAAGCTCTGAATACGCTCCTGCAGCTCCCCGCCTCCCTGTATCAGGTCGTGCATGAGCGAGAAGATCTCGCTGGCAATGTCGTCGAGTTTGGCGAGCACGTCCTGCGCGAACCCCATGAATTGGTCAAAAGAGGCGGAGTCCCCGTTTTGAAGGGCCTCGGCAGCGCCGGCAAACCCGTTGAGTGCGGCGCCGGACATCGTCAGCGAGATCGAGAATCGGGCCGACATCTGCCGGTTAGCCAGGACAAAGGACTGCTGCCGGGCGCCCTCGAGGCCGTTCGCGACCTTCGACGTGCGCTGCTGAAAGATGGCGAGTTCCTCGTAACGGGACTCGGCGAAGAAACTGAATACGAGCTGTTCCATGCCGGCTTGTGCTTGTGCCTCGCCGGCATCTTCGTTTGCGGCCGCGATACGGGCGCGCACTTTCTCGAACTCGGCCGCGAGGCTGACGCGCTCCATCCGGGCACTGTACGTGAGCGCGTCGAATTGGTCTGCGATGGCCGTTTCGGCCGTTTGTGAGGCCCGTGCGGGTGCGCCTTTCCCGGCAGTAGCCAGGAGGGCGGGCAAGGCGGCGTTTTCGCTGGGCGTTTTGCCGCGCCCGCGAAATCCTGATGAGGTGGCAGCGTTGATGAGCTGATTGAGCTGGGGAAAAACATTCGACACCCCTGCAGTGGCCATGACAGTTCCCTCCCGGCCCGTCCCGAAAACGCGGAACCGGCTTAAGATAGTTGTTGCCGTTTCTGGATATCGGCAACACAAGGCGTGGACTTTAGCCGGGTTGTCTAACCAAGCTAAGGGGATGGTGCGTGCTGCCACTCAGACTGAACCCGTTCCGGCGTTCGTTGCTCCCGGCAGTCATGGCTATGCATGCTTGTGGGAGACCCTTGCGTTTGTGGACGGTGTGGTGGCGGCGGTCCCGCTTACAAGCCTGGCGCGTTGCACCACGCGCGTTGCCGGGTTAGATCGCGGCCCACAGTGTGGAGTTTTCCGAACACCTCGACGTTGAGTTCTACGCGCTCCGCGCCGACCATGAAATCCTGTGGCAGGGCGGCGCTGACACGAGGCGTTTCAACGCCGTGGTAGGGCACGAGTAGCGTGAGAAACGCGGCGGGGGCTTGGCCATTGTGCCGGAAACGGATGGCCGTGCGCGGGGTGCGGCGGCCGTAAGTCCAAGCATACCAGCCATCTTCCTGCACGGCTGTCACAGGGGCATCGGGCCCCTGCCAGACCAGCACATTTGCGTCGTCGAATCGCGTGGCCGCCCAGTGCGCGCCGCTGTCCATCCGCACTTCGCCGGGCGCGAACTGGAAATGCAGGTCCAATACTCCCGGAGCATCGCCGATGGCCTCATCCAGCAACACGAGGAATTGTCCGTCTACAAGCCACACGGTACGGCGGTGCGTGAGCCTCTCGTAGGAGCCGTTCTCGACTACAACAGCCGTAAGCGCCGGCTCAGCGTTCCAGAGGAGCGCCTTCCCGTCGACCTTGGTGTCTTTTTCGTCGAGGGTCAAGGTCTGATGCACGCGGGTCTGGCGGTGCCATGCCCGCCCTTTGGGATCGTGGCCGTAGGTGTAGTATCCGGAGTCCGTCATGAGCCAGCGGCCGTAGGCGTACAGTTCGAACGTGCCGTTGTCGGGCTGATCGTGGCCGCTGATGGCCGGGGGAGAGCAATGCAGGGCGAAATAGAGTTGCCCGGGGCCCCACTCGTTGCGCAGCGCATACATGCCGGCGTCCGGGAACGCATAGCTCGTCTGTTGGGGAAGTATCTGGTAATCCAAGGCCGCGCGGGCGGCATACTTCGGGTCGCCAAACACCTTCGTGCCCTGCATCAACGTCGGATAGAGCTGCCACTGAGAACGGTCTTCCGGGAGGTCAAGAGTCCGGCTTGTGTCGCCGAACATCGGATATCCCAGTTCCGGGGTTGCAATGCCGAAGATGTAATCGAACATGCCCCGTACCCGCTGTCGGTACTCCTGGGGCACGTCGATATCGCACGCCTCCATGCGTTCCATAATCTCGACCGCGTCGCGCAGCACGCCGCTGTGATATCCGCCGGACCACTCGCGCTGCACGCCGTCGGGCGTCACCTGGGCCACGAGGTTGCCGCTCAGGCGGCTCATGGCCAGTTCCATCCATCGGCGGGAATCCGCGAACTCGGGGAACGTATACGCGATATTCACGAACCCGCGCTGCTCGAACACGGCCTTGTTGTGCACCGCGTTCATGGGGAGCTTCTCGGTCTTCACCTGGTGATCGTAAAGACTCGCAAGCAACACGCCCAGGAACTCGGGCGTAAATGCTTCGGCATGCACCATGACCGGGAACGACTGGCACAGGCGCGTCGCGCGAACACCGGTCTGAATGTCCAGCCAGGCGAATCCGCGCCACCGGTCGTACACGTAATGGGTCTTCGCGTGTTCCTCGAGAGGATGTTTCGCGATCCAGTCGCGCGTGAGGTCCACGTAGGCTTTTGGATATTTCTCGTCGCGCGTTTCCCGATACGCCTGCTCGAGGGGCTCGGTCCAGTAGAACCGGTATATGGCGGCTACCCATTCGATATCGCCCCGGGGATCCCAGTCCCAGCGGAGGTCTTGCTCGTACTGCGCCGGCTCATAAGGGCCCCACTGGAAAACGTGGTTGACGACGCCGTCTGCAACCCGCAGACTGGTCTCATTCACCTTTCCCGAGGGTTCGGCAAGCGGGTATTTCGCGCGGTAATGGGCCAGCAACGCCTCAAGCGCCTTGATGCGGCCCTCCTGCTGCGCCGCGGCTTTGACCGCAGCCAGTTCCGGGCGGTCCAAGTCCAGTTTTGACAGGACATCCTCGGGTTTGAGCGACTGCAACTCGGCCGCTTCTTCGCTTGCGGCCACGTGAGCGCTCTTCGCCCCATGCGTCCAATCCCACCCCGCTAAAAGCGCGGCAGCGCACATTGTTGCCATCGCGGCCCGGATAATCCTGTGTCTTGGCCAGCTCAGCATCTTCACATTCCCTCCGCGGTGCAAGAATCCTTCAGGGAATCACAAGGCATCATAGACATGGCCCGGCGATGCATCAAGGCGCGTTCCTCTCAACTGTCCGGAGGTTTGCGGGTGCTGCGGGACATCAGTATACTTCAGCGAGTTTCTTGGAGCCGATGGCGCCGGTGACGGGGCGCGGTCAATCATTTCGAAACGCGACGCACGGAGTTTTTTGATGGCACAGAGGACAGTCGGAGGAAGGCAAGGGTTCACGCTTATCGAGTTGCTTGTGGTCATCGCGATCATCGGTATCCTTGCCGCGATTCTGCTTCCCGCCCTTGCGCGGGCGCGGGAAGCCGCCCGCCGTGCGGCATGCGCGAACAATCTCAAGCAGATGGGCCTGGCCTTCAAGATGTACGCCAACGAATCGCGTGGAGAAAAATGGCCGCCGCGAATGATCCACAATATCCGTGGACAGCTTTCGGACACCATGATCTTCAACGGCCCGTCGATGTATCCCGAATACATCACGGACCTCAATGTTGTCTGGTGTCCGTCCATGGCGACGTCGACTCCGTTGGAGCGCTACGATCAAGGCGAACGCGGCGGGGGAAACAAAGACGGGATTATTCAGCCTGAAGAACTGGTGAAGTCACCCTTCAACTATACGGGCTGGCTCTTCATGGACGCGGTGAACTTCCTTGGATTCGACAAGGTGGGCGTGCCCGGCAGCGGCATCGGCGGCCGGTACGAAGGCGCGGACTACATCGACACGCCCTTGGGAGAATTGGGCGCGGCAAGCGTGGCCACCAGCGGCGCGGCTTCCGATGAAGATTACGACTTCGCGGACACCTTTCCCGGCACTCAGGCAGGCGGCGGCGACGTTCTGTACCGGCTCCGGGAAGGCGTCGAGCGGTTCATGATAACCGATATCAACAATCCCGCGGCCTCTGAGAACTCGCAGAGCATCGTGCCGGTCATGTGGGACCATCTCACGGCCCAGGTGAAGGGGTCTACACACGTGCCTTCCGGCGTGAACGTGCTGTATATGGACGGCCACGTCACGTTTTCCCGGTACCCGGGTGAATCTCCCTGGATGGTGACGATAGACGGGCCGCGCATCATGGGCCGCTACGATCGCGAGTTCAAATAGGCATCGCCGGGTGCGGCCCGGAACCGCGCACGGGCATCCGCCTTCCGCCCGGCCCGCTACCCTTGATGGAAACAACCCCGCCCGGCACTGGTATACTCTTTGTGGTTCTTGTGCCGGGCAACAGGGATGTGATTCTGGGATGGGGTGCGTCCCGTTCTCGAGACGCCGGTGGAGTACTGCGATTCGCCGGATTTTCACACTCGCCGCCGTAGGGCTGCTGGTCATGCCGGGCGCGGAGGCCTCGGCGGCCGCCCCGCGCATGGCGCTGGGCGCGGGCCCGCGCACGGGCCAGGTCTACATCATCGAGGCCGCGGCGGCTGACGCAGAGGCGGTGCTGGAGCTTGCGCGGCGCGGGTTCGATATCGCCTCGGTGCGTGACGGCGCCGTCGAGATCTACGCGGAAGCAAGCGAACTCGAGCTTCTCGGCGAGTTGGGCTATTCGTGGCGGGTAACCGGCCGGGACGGCGGCCAACTCAAAGCCCTGGGCCAATACAACGACTACGCGTCCCTCACGGCG
Source organism: Candidatus Hydrogenedentota bacterium (assembly GCA_035416745.1). Taxonomy (NCBI): domain Bacteria; kingdom Pseudomonadati; phylum Candidatus Hydrogenedentota; species Candidatus Hydrogenedentota bacterium. The sequence continues at coordinate 7,645 of DAOLNV010000094.1, forward strand.
ATGCTCGAGGCCTGGGCGGCGGCCTATCCTGATATCGTCCGGCTCGATAGCGCGGGACAGTCGGTTCAGGGCCGCGAGCTGTGGGTGCTCAACATCAGCGACAACCCCGGCGGGGAAGAGGACGAGCCCGAGTTCAAATACATATCGGCCATTCACGGCGACGAACCAATCGGCACCGAAATGTGCCTCTATTTCATCAATCTGTTGCTGACGGGATATGGCAACGACCCGGACATCACCGCTCTCGTCGACACCACGGCCATCGCCATCATGCCGCTGATGAATCCGGACGGGCGCGAGGCCGCCAGCCGGTACAACGCGCAGTCGTTCGACCTCAACCGGAGCTTCCCCGAGTACCCGGCCGATTACACGGGCACGGCATACGACGGCGAACCCCTTGGAGATGCCGGCCGCCCGGCCGAGGTGGCGCACGTGATGCGGTGGACCACCGCGAACCGCTTCGTGCTGTCGGCCAACTTTCATAGCGGCTCCCTTGTCGTCAACTATCCCTACGACGAGGACGGCTTCCCTTCGGGTTATGATGCGCCCACTCCCGACGACCTCCTGTTCGAAGACGTGGCGCGCCGATACTCCTTCCACAATTCTCCCATGTGGAACAGTGCCGTCTTCGAGGACGGCGTCACGAACGGCTCGGCGTGGTACACCGTCTTGGGCGGCATGCAGGACTGGCATTACCGCTACCTCGCGTGCAACGACGTGACAGTCGAGCTTTCCGACACGAAACGGCCCGCGGCGTCATCGTTGCCCGGTCTCTGGGACGACAACCGCGAGGCCATGCTGCATTACCTCGAGGCGGTGCACATCGGCGTGCGCGGCGTCGTGACCGACGCTCTTACCGGATTGCCCGTCAACGCCAAAGTGACGGTCGAGGGCAATGCGCAGCCTGTATTCACCGACCCCGGCGTCGGCGACTACCACCGCATGCTCCTGCCCGGCACGTACACCCTCGCCATCGAAGCCGAAGGCTACCAGCGCAAAACGGTCCGCGGCGTTGTTGTGTCCGGCGGACCGGCCGCCCGCGCCGACATCGCCCTCGTGCCGCTCGATGCCGTGTTCGACGCCGACATCGACGATGACGGCGAAGTCAATGCAAGCGACGTTCAGCTTGTGGTCAATGCGGCTCTCCAAATCGATGTTTCCTACGATTGCGACATCAACGGCGACGGATCGGTCGACGCTGTGGACGTCCAGCTCGTCATCGTTGCAGTGCTGGCGTAGGCGCGCGTGGCGCGTCCGGCTTGGCCCCGGACGAGTTCAAAAGTGTGTGGCAGCCGCTGCAAAAAGCCTCTTGCATTCCGGCAAAAATTGTGTTAGAGTATTAATACAATTTCTTCAGACTCAGGCGGAGGCATCGGGCGATGCAATTCCACATCTCTGCGGCGGACGGCGTGCCGCTTTATCAGCAGATCGTCAACCAGGTGAAGCTCATGCTTGCCTCGGGACGCCTTGAGCCCGGCGACGAACTCCCGCCCATCCGCGTGCTTGCCCAGCAACTGCTCATCAACCCGAATACGGTCGCGCGGGCCTATCGCGAACTCGAAACGGAGGGTGTTCTCACCAAGCGCCAGGGCGCAGGCACCTATGTGTCGGACCAGGGCTCGCCGCTGGCCCGCCGCGAGCGCCTTCGGCTCGTCCGGGGATCAGTGGACGCCCTCCTCGCGCAAGCCCTGCAGTTGGATATCGATACCGAGGAAGTAATCGACATCATCCGCAAGCGTGACAAGGAACTCATGGATAGGGGCAATAAGACAAATGATAAACAAGAGAGCGAAAGATAGCGACTGACCTGAGGTCTTGCGCGGCAGGCTGGGATCTGTCCCGGCCATTTCTTGCAGGAGGATGTTCTCGATGGAACACGACGATAACCGAGACATCGTAATCGAAGTGAAGGGCTTGACACGCCGGTTCCGCCGGACAACCGCCCTCGCCGATGTGGACTTGACCGTGCCGCGGGGGTGCGTGTTCGGGCTGGTGGGCGAGAACGGCGCGGGGAAAACCACGCTCATTCACCATCTGCTGGGACTGCTCAAGGCCCAAGCGGGCTCGGTCCGGGTATTCGGACTCGATCCGGTCAAGGACCCCGTGGGCGTATTGTCGAAAGTAGGCTACCTCTCGGAGGACCGCGACATCCCCGACTGGATGCGCGTGCACGAGCTTATGCGCTACACCCAAGCGTTTTATCCCGAGTGGGACGAAGCCTACGCCGAGGAGTTGCGCGAGACTTTCGGGTTAGACCCCGGTGCCCGCATCAAGGAGCTGTCCCGCGGACAACGTGCGCAGGCGGGGCTCCTGATCGCGCTGGCGTACCGGCCGCCGCTGCTCCTGCTCGACGAGCCGTCGTCGGGACTCGACCCGGTCGTGCGGCGCGATATCCTCGCCGCCATCATTCGCACCGTCGCCGACGAGGGCCGCACCGTGGTCTTCTCTTCGCACCTGCTGGATGAAGTCGAGCGCGTCGCGGACGACGTCGCCATGCTCCACGAAGGGCGCCTCGTGTTCCAGGGCGGCATGGACGCCATCAAAGCGTCGCACCGCCGCGTGGTAATCCGGTTCCCCGAACCCGTCGAACGGCGGCCCGACTTTCCCGAAGCGCTGGCCTGCGAAGGTGGCGGCCGCGAGTGGAGCGTTGTGTGCGACGGCGACCTCGAGCGTATACGCGAGGCTATCCGTACTGGCGGCGCCGAGGTCCTCGCCGAAGAAATCCCGTCCCTCGAAGACATATTCGTGGCGCGCGCCGGCGCCAGACATAGGGCCGTCCGGTAGGAGTAAGTATGCGCTTGGCTGGAGAGAGGAGAGCGGACGAGAGCGGGGACGGGGGTTCCTGCTCGCACCTTGGCCGGGTCGCTGGTGGCTACGTGCGCGTTTCGTCAGACAAGAGGACCGCCGTAGAGAAGAAGGAGAGTAGCCATGGAAGCCGAAAACGCAGCAAAGACACATGGCACTAACCGCCGTTTAGGCCCAGCGCAGGCGCTGCTGTGGGAACGCTGGAGGACGGGCGGATGGCTGGCATTGGCGGCGTGCGCGGCACCATGGGCGGGTGTCGTGATTCTGTTGAAGGGTGGCGAGAGCGCCGCGGACATTTTGAGCATCATCACTTTCTTGGCGTTCGTTGCGCTGACGATAGTGCTGCTGGTGCGTCGTTCGGGGCGCGAGCTGACCACGGGCGTCCCTTCGTACCAACTGCGTCTCCCCGTAAACACGGCCCGCCTGGCGCTGATCAACTATGGCTACGGCCTCTTCTGGGTGGGGCTTTTTGTGGTGCCCCTCGCCCTGACTACGCTGATTGCAGAGGCCGTACCTAGCGCTACGCAGCGGAACGCCTACCTGTTGCTCCACGCGGTTTGTGTGATCGTCTTCGTCTGGATGCACGTGCTTGCGTGGACACCGGCAGTGCGCAAAACGGGATTTCTATTTGCATTCGGCCTGCTATTGGTGACGATTCCTTTGATTCTAGTTTCTAAATCCGTTGTGGGGATTATCACGTTCGCGCATCTCCGCGAATGGTATGGTCCGTACCTGTGGTGCGCCGCAGCAGTGGGTTTCGCGGTCGCCGGTTACTTCTTTTCGTGGCTCATGCTGGCTGCAGAACGCCGCGGCGCAGCCCAGACCGGCGCAGAGTTGGTGGTCCCGCATCCGCGGGGCGCAGTCAGACGGCGTAAACCTTTCGCGTCGCCTTTTCGCGCGCAAGTGTGGTTCGAGTTCCGGCGCTATTGCCCAGCGGTGGGCCCGTTCGCGCTCTTTTCGGGACTCGTCATGACCGTCTGCATGGTAATCCAGCTAGGACTCCTTCGACCAGTGACCGCGTTAAGCTCTGTGTTCGCGGCAAATGCAACGCAGACTCTGGCAGTCATCCTCCTTCCGGCGGGCGCATGGACGATTGGGATGCTGATCCTATCGGAGAATCACCTTGCGGGTACCCGTCATCGCACCTTCCTCTTCACTCGTCCCCAAGAGACGCGGCTAATGGCCAGCGCCCGACTCCTGGCACTATTCCAGGTCGCTGTGATCGTGCTGGGCATTGCGCTGGCCACGGAAGCCGTTAACCAATCTGCGCTCTACGCCGGGCAACGAATGGTGAATGCTCGAATCGCCCGGTTACGTCTCGAAGCCGGCCTGACGCCGGACGAACCTCTTCCAGAAGTCGTAGGCCTGGCACAGCCCCAGAAGGAGGCGGATTACATGGGGAGCCAAGTTGTTAGAATCAGCGACCCCGCATGGTTTCTCGGGGCTTCACTCTTTACTGTGCTAGTATGGAGCTGTCTGACATCGCCGGTTCCTGCAGTGGTGGCCGCGTGGGGCCCTTCACTTCTTGCGGAATTCAACGGTTCTAGGTCCGCCTCAATGTACACGTTTGCGGCATTGTTCGCAGGCATCTTCGCAGTCTCAGCATGTGCGTGTTTGTGGCGCCGGCTCATGCGTTGGCGCAGCCTGGCGCTGTGTGTGACGGTATTTATCGCGGCACTCGTGTTTCCTCCAACTGATTTGGTGGACGACCTCCCTCTTGCGACGTCTCGTTTGTTTGCCGCGTTGCTGCTCATCGTGCCGCTGCTGCCGTTTACGCTCATCCCTTGGTGGTTGCACTGCCAGCGCCACCGGTGACGGAAGAGCCCTGCGCCGTCTCGGAAGCCCCGCAGGGGCGGCAGGACGTAGCCCGGCGCAGCAGAGCCGCAACCGCGAAAGGCATCGCTCAACTGATTTCTTGAAGCGTGTCCATGTTTCGGGCCTTCAGCCCTTTTGGCGGTTTGGGTCCGATTTCCTGGCCCTGCAGGCCAGGCTGGTATGTAACGCGCCGTTGGCGCTGAAAGAGCCGGGAACTGATGTCCGAAGCACGAGAGGTCCGAACAAACGAGGTCCGTAGCCCCGCAAGGGGCGGGAGGGTGTAGCCTAGGGCCAGCCACGCGGAACGCGTGGCGCAGCCCTGGGACCTTGGCCAACCCTTCCCCCAGCCCCGCAGGGGCGGTGGGACGTAGCCCACGACCGCCTCCT
>DAOLNV010000094.1:12751-19240 GCA_035416745.1 Candidatus Hydrogenedentota bacterium
AGGGGCGGCAGGACGCAGCCCAGGGCCAGCCACGCGGAACGCGTGGCGCAGCCCTGGGACCTTGGCCAACCCTTCCCTCAGCCCCGCAAGGGGCGGTGGAATCTGCATGTGAGGGCAGTTGAAGAGATTATGCGCTGGATGCTCAGGCTACGTTGCAGGCGGGTCGCTCGCAGCATCTTGACCGGCGAGGGCGGCGGTCCCACACGGGCAGGAGCGAGGGCGCCGGTCCCACACGATGTGAAAGCCGCGCCGGATGGGGTCACGCCGAACATCGCCCCGGGACGGCGCGCTGTCCGTCCCGGGGCTTTTCTCGGGAGAGGGTTATTCGACGAGGATGGCCTGAGGAGAAGCCGTGCCCTCGTTCTCGGGGTTGTAGTAGTCGTACACGCGCGAACTGGGCGTCTGTGCGCGCAGGGGGAATTTGGCGCGCAGCGCGTACTGGAATTCGATCACGCCGTTGCCGTCGATGCGCTCGAAATAGACGATGATCTGGCGGCCGGTCATCTCGTATTTCTGGATGGTCTTGTTTTCGACGAGTTTTTCGAGGTCGGCGGCCTGCACTTCGAACCCGGGCGGAATGCCGAGGTCAACGATAATCATCTGCGCGGCATTCGGACGGTTGTTGGTGACTTTCACGCGGGCCGTGACCATGTCGTTCACGGCGAGCCGGGTCTTGTCGTAGGCCACCTCGATGCTCATGGGCGCCTGCTCGGGCTGAGCGGCAACCCACGGCGTGTAGAACCGCCCCACCACCTGGTACAGCATCGAGCCTTCGCCATCGATAGTGAGCGTCACGGTATTGCTGCCGGCCTTGGTCTTCTCGCCCAGGTCGACCAGCCGCATGACGTCGCAGTCTTCCGGAGTCACCGCCAATTCCGATACCTGTTCGCCGTTCAGCGCGACCGTGACCTTCGCGTTGACGGTCTCGGTGCGGCTGCCCAGCGACAGCATGAGGGCCTTGAGCGCCAGGATGGTCGCCTGGGTGGAACCCCAATGGCCTTGGGCGCTTTTCTTCTGGATGATGTAGGTGAGCGCCTTGGTGGTGGTCTCAGGGTACCGGTTCGCGTTCAGGAAGGCGATCGTCGCGAGGGCGGTGGTCTCGATGTCGGCCGCGTCGCCCTCGGTGAAGGTGACCGTGCCGGAACCACCCTTCCAATGGGCGGTGTCCTTCTCCTCGACGCGCATGTCGTGGAGTTTCTCGAGCACGCGGAGGGTCCAGGCGTCTTTCGGATTCCACGCCACCAATGCGTTGGCCACGAGGGCGAGGGTATACGGCTCCTTGCAGCTCTCCCAGTTGTCGCGGATGTAGGAAATGGCCTTGTCGGCCTCGGCGCCTTTGCCGCCGGTGCCTAGAACCGCCTCGGCGATGTATGCGGTCACAAGCAGCCCGCTGTTCTGGATGCCGGCCCACGATTCCGCGTGGAGGTACTGCTCGTCGGGTTTCCACGAGCCGTCCGCTTCCTGTTTCGAGAGGAGCCATGCGCGGGTGCGCTCGATAACCGCCGGATCCACCTCGTGGACCTCGGCCATGTCGCAGAACTCTTTCAAGCCCCACGCGGTAAGGACCTTATTGGCCGGGGCGTCGCCGAACCACGAGAAGCCGCCGCCCTGAACCTCATAGGACAGGAGGCGCTGGTAGCCGGCGTTGATGAACCCCTCGGCCTTCATCTGGGTCTCGGGGTTGATCTGCTCCGTGGCTTTCATGTACTGCACGACGAGAATGTTGGGATACGTGACCGAGCTGGTCTGTTCGAAGCAGCCAAACGGCATCTGGAGCATGCTGTCCAGCCCGTCGACGATCTGGCTGTACACGCCGGGATAGATGCGCACGAGGATCTTGCTCGCGCCCTCGACGGCGTTGCCCGGGATCTCGATAGTGTGCTCGACCTTGGCCGAGAGCCGGTCGCTGAAGGTCACGTTCTGTTCTTCGCCGTCGGGCCGCACTTCGATGTCGCGGCGGATGGCATCGCTCATCTGGGAACCGTAGGCCCAGACGGTCAGGCGGTGCTTGCCCAGCTCGACGACTTCGATGGGGAAGTACATCGACGTGACCTGGCCGGGCTGGAGCGAGATAGTGCGTTCTGCCTCGCCTTCGAGCTTGAACCAGGGTTCCACCTCGAACTTGAGCCGCACGTCCTGGGCTTGTTCGAGATAGTTATAGAGCACCACGGGGATCGATACCTTGTCGTGCTGCGTCAGCGAGACGGGCAGGTCAAGGTCGACAAAGAAATCCTGGAACACCAGGATGCCGCTGTCCTTGCTGCCGAGCGCGCCGGTCTTCGACGACGCCATGGCCGTCATGCGCCACGTGGTGATGCTGTCGGCGAGGTCTACGCCCAGCACCGCCACGCCTTGCGCGTCGGTGATGAGGGCGGGCTCGAAGAGCAGGGTTTCAGGGAAATACTCGCGCAACCGCGGCGCAGGGGGTTCACCGGCCGCAGAGCCGCTCGTCGGCATCGTCGTCGCCGCTGGCTTGGCGGCTTCGGCGGGAGCCGCCATGGGCGGAGGCGCCGCGAGGTCCGCTATCACTTCCATCTGTGCGCCTGCCATCACTTTCATGCGCCCGCGAACAAGGCCGCCTGCAATACCCCCAAAATCCGCCACATCCTCCTGGACCTCACCCGCCCAGGATTCGCGCCGGAGGTCGTCCTGGGTATTCGGGAGCCCGTCGGGCCCGTTCGAGAACATGGTGAACCGCAGCCCGCGGTGGGACTTGTCGGCGAATTCGAATCGGTAGGTGTTGCCCCAGGGGTCGCGGACCTCGTTGTCGCGCAGCCGGTGGCTCCGGAGCATGATCTGGACGAGGTTGTCGGGCACGTCCCAGTGGTATTCGCGCAGATACTCGGAAATGGCGCGGTGCACCCGCTCGAGGTCGCGCTGCATCCGGGCGTCGAGGGCCTGGTCGGCCGCTTCGCGTTTGCCCATGAAGGTGTTGACCTTGACGGGCGGCATCGGGGGCTCGGGCGACGACGCCAGCAGGACCTCGGCCGCGCGCTGCTGGGCCGCGGTCCATTCGGCAGGTTTCGGCACCGGGACGGGACCCTCGGGCACCGTGCCGGCCACGATGTCGCTCATTTCGTAGCCGTGGATCTCATAGCGCGGCTGCATGATCTCTTTTTCGAGGGTGAAATAGACTTTCTCGAGCCCGGGATGAATCTCCTGCAGGGCAAACACGCTCTCGTCGACGATCGCGATGCCCAAGGCGGCGGGCGTGGGTTTGCCCGACGCGTCGGTGACGGCAAACCGCAACTGGGCCTGTTCGCCGGGACGGTAGGTCTGTTTGTCGAGGGCGATGTTCATGTTCAGCGCGTCGGCGGGGTTGACGTATAACAGGCGCGTGTCGCGGATGATGTCCGTGCCGGGCGTGAACACGTAAGCCTGGAGGACGGCCGACCCGAACAGGGAGGGGTCGATGTCGAACTCGAGCGAGGCCTTTCCCGCGGCCAAATCGGCGGTCTGCGTCATCACCGTCTGCCCTTCGCGCACCATGTCGAAATAGACCGTGCCTGAGGGCTTGGTGGCATAGACTTCCGCGCGGATGGTCTCGCCCACGTTGTAGAGGGTCTTGTCGGTGCGGAGGATGATCTGTTCCGCGCCGGTCTTGCCTTCGAGCGTGACCTGTTTCTCGACGCTGCGCCCTTGTTTGTCGCGCGCTTTGACGGTCAAGCCCCAGTCGCCTTCGTGCGACGGGGTATAAGCGATGGTCACGATGCCCAGGTCGTCAGTAGTGTAGGGTTTGTTCTCATCGAGGCCGGTGACCACCGTGGCCCCCTGCGCCGGGCTGCCGTCCGGGTAGGCCACGAGCACATGAATGCGGTTCTCGAGGTTCGGGACCAGTTTGCCGCTCTCGGGCACGACATACACCATCAACGGTGCGGCGGCTACGGGCTTCATAATCACTTTCTCTTCGCGGTGGTCAGCCGTATCCACCACGACCGCCTCGAGACGGACCGACGCCTGGCCCTGTTCGAGCGGCGTGCCCGCAAAGAACTCCGGCAGGGGGATTTCGAACGACCAGTGGCCCTTATCATCGAGGGTGCCGTCAGCCGTGGCGAACTCCTCGAATTCAACCTCGAATTTCGACGCGCTGATGGTCACTTTTCCCGCTGAAACCGGTTTGCCGAAGAAGTAATCGGCCTGGACCTCGCCCTTGAGCGTCTCGCCCGGCAAATAGAAGTCTTTGTCGGCCGACAGGCCGATCTTGTACTTGGGCAGCACGTACCGCTCGACCCGGACCTGTTTCTCGGACTCGGTGTTGCCCAGGATGGCCCGCACGATGTATTCGCCGACATTGACCTCGGTCGCGAGCTCGAAATCGGCGGCGGCGATGCCGAATGCGTCCGTAGCGAGCTTTTTCTTGAAGACCTTGTTGCCCTTGGAGTCCATGACCTCGAACACGGCCTCTTTTTCGGCTTCGGGATGCAAGTCGGCCGCGGCGAGGCTCAGCGCGCGCATCTGGATGGTCTGTCCGGGCTGGTACAGGGGTTTGTCGGTCGTAAGGAGGATTTTCGAGACGCGCTTGACGGTGACCGGCTGGGTGACCTCGTCTTGGCCGAGCCCTTCAGACGCCACGGTGATGCGCAGCTGGCCCGTGCCTTCCACGTTGTCCGGCACGGTGAACACGGCCTCGAGCGTGCCGTCTTCAGTGGTTTTCCCGGCATGGAGGAGCTGTTCCTTGTCCCCGGCGGTGAGGAATATGGCCACGGAGGCGTTGGCGACGGGCTCCTGGTTCGCATGGTTGAGGGCGACAACGCGCACGGTGGCCGCGCTGCCGGAGAGCAGGTTGCTGTAGGCGACGACGCGCGTCTCGAGCTGCGCCATCGCGTCCACGAGCTGTTTGGCCCCTGTTTCCCGGCCGCTGGGGCCGTCAAAGACATACTGAATCATGTACAACGGGATCCTGCTCTCATCGAGCGTGCTCGGCAGGGTGACGGCTACCTGGCTGGCTCCGGGGTCGAGGGCCACCTGGTTGGATATCCGGGCGACCGGACCTCCCTCGAGGTCCGTAATCTGGACCTCGAGGCTGGCCCCCGTCCGGGCTGAGCCGGGGTTGACGGCCTTCGCCCGTACCTCAAATCCGGAGGGAACCCGCATCACCTGGAGCGATTCACGGACGAGGCAGGGCGCATTCGCCGCGCGTGCCTGAGGGGTCAGGGCAAGCAGGGAGACAATCACAACGAACAGGAATACGAGAGGGGTGCACGAGAAGCCGGCATGTTTCCGCATGGTCCAAATCCTCCGGTTCGGTAATGGCTTTGGGGCCGCATATCCCGCAGCGTGGCGTTGGATGCTTCTGCGCCCCATACCATACAACGTTTGATGTCATTCAGCGTTCAAAAGTTGCTCCCGGGGGTTTGCGTCCGCCCCCCGGGAGGCTACACCTGATGAGACCCCATCCGGTCCCGAGGGTTCGCCCAGGCCCGGAGAACCGGCCGCAATCTGCCGGATGGAGGCGGCAGACGGGTGCACGAAAGGGGCCTCTTCCGCCCCTCCGGGGCTGGATGGTGGGGTGGGCGGGATCCCAGGGCTGCGCCACGCGTACCGCGTGGCTGGCCCTGGGCTACGGCCTGTCGCCCCTGCGGGGCTCGAAAGTGCGACGATGGATTGTCCCAGGGCGGGAGTTACAGGGGCAGAAGAAGTGAAGGCCCGATGCAGAAACACGACGTTGTGGTAAGGGCTTCCCGCCCGCCCGTGTGGGACCGGCGCCCCCGCCGGTCGGAAGTTCGTGGACGATGTGGCCGCGGCAGATATCCCGGCCCGCCCGTGTGGGACCGGCGCCCCCGCCGGTCGGAAGTTCGTGGACGATGTGGCCGCGGCAGATATCCCGGCCCGCACTTGGGACATCCCCGCCTGGGGCACAACAGTCCGATACAGCGCCAACGGCGCTCCGGGGGTCGCCTGCCGTTGCCCGTTGGCGGGGTTATCCGACCACGGCAAGGACATGGCGCCCCTGGGAGCGCCGAGCGCCAGCTCGGCATTCTTCTGCCGTCTGCCGCCTTCGGCGCTCCGGAGGCCCTGTGCCGCAGCCGTTGGCGCTCCGGAGGCCCTGTGCCGCAGCCGTTGGCGCTCCGGAGGTCCCATGTTTCGGGCCTTCAGCCCTCTTTTTGTTTTGAATCCCATTACCTGGCCCTTCAGGCCAGGCTGGTATGTTACGCGCCTTCGGCGCTCCGGAGGCTCAGTGCCGCAGCCGTTGGCGCTCGGAAGGACGCCTGCCGTTGCCCGTTGGCGGGGTTATCCGACCACGGCAAGGACATGGCGCCCCTGGGAGCGCCGAGCGCCAGCTCGGCATTCTTCTGCCGTCTGCCGCCGTTGGCGCTCCGGAGGCTCAGTGCCGCAGCCTTCGGCGCTCCGGAGGCCCTGTGCCGCAGCCGCTGGTGCTCCGGAGGCCCCATGTTTCGGGCCTTCAGCCCTCTCGCCTGTTTTGAATCCCATCCCCTGGCCCTTCAGGCCAGGCTGGTATGTTACGCGCCTTCGGCGCTCCGGAGGCTC
>DAOLNV010000095.1 GCA_035416745.1 Candidatus Hydrogenedentota bacterium
CAACGATGCCGTTTCAGATACTTCTATTGTGAGGCAATTCGGGGTCTTGACTTTTAGGGGAAATCGTGTTATCCAATGGGCATGCGCACAGGAAGATGCGGGCGGGAACGTGCAGGTGCAGCATGGGGCCGTCCGGCGGCCACCTATGTATGTATGGCCCGCGGCAGGCGCATGGGCGCTAAGTCGTAAGTGTTACTTTCTGTCCGAATGAGGGCTCGTATAGGCCTCTTTTGAAGCATACCCCTGTTATTGCAAGGGCAATTCTCTGAGATCGTTCCTCACGGCAGCGAGGTCCAACGAGGGATAGGGCCTCGCGGGGAGCAATGGGGTGTGTCGCTTCATTACAAAGCACGGGCTTGGCGCATTATTGCGGGCAGCGGCGGGGAAGTATGACGTCTTTGTCCCTGCCCAGCGGGAAGGCCGCGGCGTTTACACGCGGCTTTCCAGCAACGGCGCTGCGGTTGAGACTGGGCCCGTAAGGACCGTCGATCCGCTCAAGGCTTTCTTTGTCAAACCCCGCGAGTGCGTTGCCGAAGGCTTTTCCCCCGTCCCGCCTCTAACCGAAAACCGTCCCCTTTGTGTAGTTGGGGTGAAAGCCTGCGACCTGAAAGGGTTTCGGATACAGGACTTCGTTTTTGCCGGCGAGGAGTTCAGGGACCCTTTCTATTGCCGCGCGCGCAACGAGAGCCTGATCATCAGTTCCGACTGCACCAGCGCGCTCGACACGTGTTTCTGTGAGGCGTTCGATGAAAGGCCGTATCCCCGGGGCGATTTCGACTTGAACCTCTCGCCTGTGGACGGCGGCTACGTGGTCGAGATGGGCTCGGAAAAAGGCGCCGCACTGATCGCGTCGTGCCCCGGCGCTGCTGCTGAGGCCGCTCAAGGCCAAACGGAAGCGCGCGACAGACAACGGGACGAGGTGTCGGCCAAGGTCCGGCGGAACCTGAAGGAATTTCAGGTGCCCAGCCAGCAAGCGCTGGCGGAAAGCGTCGAGCGCCATTACGAAAGCACGGTATGGAAAGAAGAGGCCGAGACCTGCGTGGAGTGCGGCGCCTGCAACACGATCTGCCCCACATGCCATTGCTTCCTTCTGTACGACCAGAAAGACGCGGCGCGAATGGTCCGCTTTCGTGCCTGGGACTCCTGCCTGATGAAAGGGTTCGCCCGTGTTGCGGGGGGGGCCAATCCGCGCCGCGAGCTGAGCCAGCGATTGCGGAACCGCTTCGAGAAGAAGTTCTCGTTTTTCCCCAAAGTGGCCGGTGAGTATGCGTGCACGGGCTGCGGGCGATGCATATCCGCGTGCCCTGGGAAGATTGACATACGCAGGGTCATGAAACGGTTGTCAGAACATGTGTAGCAACGGCAATCCATACCGGCTTATCCGGACGCAGGTCCTTGAGGTCACGACCGAGACACCGACTATAAAGACGTTCCGGTTGAAGCCGGACGAGGAAATCCGTTTTCAGGCGGGTCAGTTTATCGATCTGACCGTGCCGGGCGCGGGTGAAGCCCCCTTCACGCCATCCTCGCGCGCTTCCGATACCGCCGAGATCGCGGTGAGTGTGATGCGCGTCGGGAAGGTGACCGCGCAGATACATGCCCTGAAAGCGGGGGACATTGTCGGGCTGCGCGGGCCCTACGGTTCAGCGTACCCGCTGGACGAGTTTGCGGGCAGGGAGGTACTCGTGGTGGGCGGCGGCTGCGGGTTTGCCCCGCTGCGCAGCCTGATGTATTCGCTTTTCGACATGTCCGGCCAGTTCAAACGCCTCTTCTTCCGGGGCGGATGCCGCAAGCCGGGCGAATTACTCTACCGTGACGAAATGAAATCATGGGGCGAGCGCGATGATCTGGACCTGCTCCTCACCGTTGACGAGGGAGATGAGACCTGGGACGGCCGCGTCGGCCTCGTGACGGCGATCCTTGACGACGTCCCCATGAATTTCACCAAGGGCGTGGCAATTGTCTGCGGCCCTCCCATCATGATGAAGTTTGCGACGCAGAAAGTGCTGGCGATGGGGTTCCGGCCGGAGAACATCTTTCTTTCCATGGAAAAGAACATGTCATGCGGGATTGGCAAATGCGGCCACTGCCGGCTGGGCGTGTATTACTGCTGCAAAGACGGGCCGGTGTTCCGCTACAGCCAAATCCGTGATTTCCCGGGCATCTGGGAGTGAGGGCGGCGATGCACACAAGCGCAGAACAGCTTCATCACGGCAAACTCAACCTCAGCCCCACACCGGGCAACGGGCCGCGTCTCTATATTGACCTGGACGTGTGCGCCTCCAGGGACTGCGGCCTGTGCGAGGTGGAATGCAGCTACTTCTATCATCCTGGAAACAACGGCGTGGCTTCGCTGCTCGAATTGGCTACATTCAGCCTGGTGTGCCGCCGGTGCGACGAGCCCCATTGCGTGAATGCGTGCCCCCGCGAGGCGTTGGAACAACAGCCCGAAAAGAACAAGCTGCTCGTGCGGCACACCATGCGCTGCGTGAGCTGCCGGAGCTGTTCGCACGCGTGCCCCTACGGCACCATCTATCCCGAATACGTGGCGCCGGTAGCCCACAATTGCGATTTCTGCCTTGACCGGCGGGACCAGGACCGCCAGCCCCTGTGCGTCGCGACGTGCTCGCACGGCGCACTGGCGGTAAGGCCCGTCACCGAGCCGCTGGACGAAAACACGTTCCTGGTGGGCGACAATCTCATGGTCCATTCAACGCATTGGGAAAGGTTATAGCCGGATATGTACGCTTACCCGCTGTATTTCGTGCTGTTCGGCCTTGTCCTGACCGCCGTGCTTGGGCTGCTCGCGAGTTGGCTGGACCGGAAAGTTACTGCGCGGGTTCAGTACCGGGTCGGCCCGCCAGTGCTTCAACCCGCGATCGACATCGTAAAACTCCTGGGCAAAGAGACCCTCATACCGGCGGGCGCTCACAAGCCGACGTTCCTGGCAGCCCCCCTGTTCAGTTTCGCCGGAGCGGCCGCCGTATCGACGTTGCTGTGGATCACGGTGGCACAACCATCGCGGGGCTTCGCGGGGGACGTGTTCGTGGCGCTCTATCTTTTCACTCTGCCTTCGCTGGGCATCATTCTCGGAGGCTTTGCCTCGGGCAATCCTGTCGCGAGCCTGGGCGCATCTCGCGAGATGAAGCTGATCCTCGCTTACGAATTGCCTTTCGTCATCGCGCTCTTTGTCCCCATCATCCTGTCCGGATACGCCATACGGTTGCCGGAGCTCGCCGCATACCAGGCGGCTGAACGGGCGTTCGTGCTCCATCCCAGCGGTTTGCTGGCGTTTCTTGTCGCATTGCTGTGCACCCAGGCCAAGATGGGCCTGGTCCCCTTCGACGTGGCCGAGGCCGAAACGGAAATAACGGGAGGGCCGCTTATCGAGTACTCCGGTCCCGGTCTGGCCGTGTACCGGTTGAGCAAGAACATGCTCTTTATCGCGCTGCCGCTCTTTCTCGTCCTGATGTTTCTGGGCGGGATCCCGCTGAGCGCATCCGGCATTGCATACGGTGTTCTGAAGCTGGTTCTCGTGATCGCGCTCCTGACGTTGATCCGCAACACGAATCCGCGCATCCGCATCGACCAGGCGATGTGCTTCTTCTGGGTCCCGGTCACTGGCGTGGCGCTCGCGGCCGTGGTGTTCGCCATGTTTGGCTGGTAACAGGGGGTAACGGGCAAAATGGGCATGAAACTGCGCGCCTTGCTGAAGTCGCCGTGGGTATTCCACCTGTCGACGGGCAGCTGCAACAATTGCGATATCGAAGTCCTGGACTGCCTGACGCCCCGGTTCGATATCGAACGCTTTGGCATACTCCTGGCCGGCAGCATCAAGCACGCCGATGTCTTGCTCATAACGGGGTCCTGCAACCGCCAATCGGCGGAGCGGCTCAAGCGCCTCTACGAGCAGGTCCCGAAACCCTGCCTCGTGGTTGCCATCGGGGAGTGCGCCATGTCGCGGGGCATGTTCATCGAAAGCTACAACTGCCCCCTGCCCCTCGACCACATCATCCCGGTTGACGCGTACATCCCGGGTTGTCCTCCGAAACCCGAAGCCATTATTGCCGGCGCGGTAAAACTCATCGAGAAAGTGGGAGCCGCCACATGACCAGGGAACAAGCATTACAAGAAATCCGCGCGCGATTCGACGGCGTCATTCTGTCCATGTTCGACAAATCCCCCAGCCGCGTCTACATCGAGATCAAGCCAGAGGCGCTCGTTCCCGCGGCCAACTACATCTTTTGGGAGTTGGGGGCCCGGTTCAACATCGCCACGGGAGTCGACACAAGGACCCACATCGAAATCCTCTATCACTTCATCATCGAGGAGATAAACCTGCTGGTGTCGCTCCGCGTGAAACTCGACCGTGACCGGCCCGTTATCGACTCTCTTACACCCTCGTTCGAAGCCGCCAACTGGGTCGAACGGGAAATCCACGAACTGCTCGGCGTCGAATTCAAAAACCACCCGGATATGCGGCGCCTCCTGCTGCCGGAAAACTGGCCCGAAGGCGTATACCCCCTGCGGCGCGACTACCAGGAGTGGGACAAGCAGGCGGTTCGGGACAGAGGTGTGTGATGGCAAAAACGATCCTCCCCATAGGTCCCTATCATCCGCTTCAGGAAGAACCGGAGTTCTTCACCCTGACGGTCGAAGGCGAGCGCATTACCGATATCGACGTCCGGGTCGGATACAACCACCGAGGTATCGAGAAGCTCTCGGAATCCAGGACGTTCGACCAGAGCACGTTCGTAATCGAGCGCATCTGCGGCATCTGCAGCACCAGCCATCCCTTCGCCTATACCCGCGCCGTGGAAGACATCTTTCCCATGGAAGTCCCGGAGAGGGCGAAGTACATCCGCACCATTATCGCGGAAGGCGAACGCATCCACTCGCACCTGCTCTGGCTCGGTCTGGCCGGCCACTTTCTCGGCTACAACACCGTCTATATGTGGGCATGGAAGCTTCGTGAAGAGATCCTGGACGTCATGGAAATCCTGTCAGGTAACCGCAACAATTACGCGATGTTCAAGCCCGGAGGCGTTCGTCGCGATATCAAACCCGAGGACATTCCGGCAGCCCTGAAGAAGATCGACGCGATTGTGCCGACCCTCGAGATGCTCAAGAATGCCGTGATCGACGATCCGGTCCTACACGCCCGCACCAAGGGAGTCGGCATACTGAGCAAAGCCGACTCGATCCGTTACAGCGCGGTGGGACCCACCGCCCGGGCGTCAGGCGTGGCCCGCGACCTCCGGAAAAACTGCCCCTACGGCGCCTACGACAAGGTCGAGTGGGACATGATCGTCACCCAAAACGGCGACGTCTTCGACAAAGCCGTCGTGCGTATCCTGGAGACCTTCGAATCGATCAAGATTATCAAGGCCTGCCTCGAACACCTCCCCGAAGGCGAGATTGATGCAAACATCACCTCCGTGCCGCCCGGAGAAGGCATCGGCCACATCGAAGCGCCGCGTGGAGAGACGTTTCATTATGTCCGCAGCGACGGAACGAATCGCCCCGTGCGCCACAAGGTCCGCGCCCCCACGTACATGAATCTTCCCACATTCAAGGCGACGATTGTGGGGGAGACGCTATCCGACGCCACCATCATCCTGGCGTCCATCGACCCGTGCTATTGCTGCACCGAGCGCATGGCCGTGCGCGATGAAACAGGGCGGAAACTGCTGCACGGCCAGGACTTGGTGCGCTTGTCCCGGGAGAAAACGGAGCGCATTCGCCGCGAAATGGGTGTTGAACCGCAATGAACGAGCTGGAACCGTACTTCAGACTGGATTGGCTGTCCGGCAGCGTGGCCGCTTTCGTTGCCGGCTACACCGTGTTGACGCTCGTGTATTCAATGGGCTACATGCAGGGACGCCATGCCCAAGGCCGCTACTACGGCTATATCCTGCTGACGTGCATCCTGTCGATTGCGGCCGCCTTTGCGGATAATCTGGTCTTGTTCGTGACCTGCTGGGGGTTACTGGGGCTGCTGCTATACCTGCTCACCAACCTCGGAGAATCCCCGGGCGCGGCGAAAACGGCGAAGAAGACGTTTATCATCATCGGCGGCACGGACAGCCTCATGATCCTCGGTCTTGCGCTTGCCTGGAGCCTCGGCGGCCGGCCGTCGCTCTTCCACCTTCGAATGACGGCCCTCGACATTCCGATTGTCTCCCCGGCTGCCGTGATGGCCTATCTCTGCCTGCTGTCCGGCGCGCTGGCCAAAGCGGGCGCCATGCCGTTCCACACATGGGTGCCCGATACCGCGCAGGATGCCCCCCTGCCGGTGGCGGCTTTCCTCCCGGCTTCCCTGGATAAACTCCTCGGCATCTACCTTCTCGTGCGCCTGAACGTGGACATATTCGTCCTCACAAAAGGGCTCTACACATTCCTCATGTTGTTGGGGAGTTTCACCATAGTTGCTGCCGTCATGATGGCGCTCGTTCAGCACGACATGCGGCGTCTGCTGGGATATCATGCCGTCAGCCAGGTGGGGTATATGATTCTGGGCATCGGCACAGGCACGCCCCTGGGAATCGCCGGCGGGCTCTTCCACATGTTCAACAATACCCTCTACAAGAGTTGCCTGTTCTTTTCCGGCGGCGCCGTCACCCGCGAAGCACGGACCGATGACCTCGATGAACTCGGCGGCTATGCCCATGCCATGCCCATAACCTATACCACCTTCCTGATAGCCGCCCTGGCTATCTCCGGCATCCCGCCGCTGAACGGCTTCGTCTCGAAGTGGATGATCTACCAGAGCCTGGCCGCAATCGGCCGTGATGGCGGGTGGCTCTGGATGCTTTGTCTCGCGTCCGCGCTGTTCGGGAGTGTCTTGACCTTGGCCAGTTTCATGAAGCTCATCCACGCCATCTTCCTGGCCCGGCCCGCCCGCAAGATCGAAGGAAACAAAGAAACGTCTCTTCTGCTGTTGGCGCCCCATGTCATCCTGGCCGGTCTGTGCGTCCTCTTCGGGGTGTTCGCGTTTCAAATACCCTTGGGCGGATTCATCGGGCCCGCCGTAGGCATGCCCATTGACTACCCGGGCGACTGGCATACCCTCGCGGGCGCGTTGCTCTTGCTCGCCGGGTTCGGCGCGGGCGCTGTGCTTTACGTTTTCGGAACAGCCCTGAGGACGCGAACCGTCGAGCCTTTCGTTGGCGGGGAAGTGCTGGAAAAACAGCCTGCGATGCGGATGTCCGGCGTCGAATTCTACAAAACCGTTGAAGAAGCGCCTCTTCTCCATCGGACCTATCGCGCCGCGTCTCAAAAGCTGTTCGATCTTTATGAGCTGGGTTCGCGCGCCACATTCGGCATCAGCAGATTGTTCTCAGAAATTCACAACGGCGAACTGCCGTACTACCTGGCGTGGTGCATCCTGGGGATGGTCGTGCTGTTCTTCGTGCTGCTGGGAGGAAGCCTATGATTGCCCTCTACGCAATACTTGTCGTGATGATCATCGGTGCAATCATCGCCATCGAGGCGCGCGACCTGCTGTCGGCGGTAATCGCCGTCGGGACGGTGGGACTGGGCATTTCCCTGGTCGCGCTGGTGGCGAAGGCCCCGGACGTCGCGATCACGCAGCTCGTCGTCGAGATCATCTCCGTGGTGATCCTCATCCGGGCGACCATCAGAATCGGCCTGCCCCGCTCGACGCACGGCAGCAAGCCGTTGCTGGGCGTCGTGGCCCTCGTGTTCGGAATCACCGTGCTGGTGATCGGGGCGATGGCCTTCGCTGAGATTCCGCCGCTCGGCGCCCCGCATATGCGCGTGTCAGAGACCTATGTGGCCGAAGGCCTCGAAGGCACCGGCGCCGTCAATATTGTTACAGCTATTCTGCTGGATTTCAGAGGGTACGACACTCTGGGCGAAGCCACCGTGCTGTTTGCCGCCGCCATGGGCGTGCTGGCCATTGCTCGCCCCGCAGGGCGCCGAAAGACGGAAACGGAACCACATCATGCGAACAAATGAGGACAACCACAAAGAAGGCATGTCGCTGATCGTAAAGACCATCACACGGCTCAGCGTCGGCCTGATCCTCCTCTACGGGATTTACATCGTGCTGCACGGGCACCTGTCGCCCGGCGGCGGTTTTGCGGGCGGAGTGATTGTCGCGCTGTCCTTCGTGCATCTGGTGCTCGCCTTCGGAAAACGGCAGGCGTTCCGGACGCTGTCGGAATCCGGCACGGCTTCGCTCGAGAGCCTGGGAGGGGTACTGTTTCTGACAATCGCGCTTGCCGGCTTTTCCGGCGGCTATTTCTTTACCAACGTGTTGCCCAATGGGGAGCCCTATGCCCTGTTGAGCGCGGGGACCATCCCCTTGAGCAACATCGCAATCTGTCTGAAAGTGGCCGGCGGCCTATTCGCGATTTTCATCGCACTGGTGCTGTTGAACCCGGAATCGGAGCAAGGGTCATGATCGCGTACATGCTGTGCTTGGTCCTGTTTTGCCTGGGAGTGTACGGCGCGCTCGCCAAACGCAACGTCATCAAGATCGTTTTGAGCCTCGCCATTGCCGAATGCGCCGTCAACCTGATGTTTATCCTTATTGCCTACCGCGTGCACGGTTCCGCGCCGATTCTGCAGCGCGGGACGGAAGGCGGCGCGCCGGTCATGGTAGATCCCCTTCCGCATGCCCTCGTGCTGACGGCCATCGTCATCGGCCTTGCCACTACGGCGCTCATGGTTGCCTTGGCAATGCGCATTTATCAGCAATACGGAACGTACGACATCAGTGAAATCCGGGAGCTTAAAGGATGACACCCCCATCCTATATCATGCCACTCTGTGTCGCCCTGCCGCTCGGCGGCGCGTTCGTGACGGCCCTTCTCGGCCGCAGGTTTCCGGCTCTGGCGCCGCTGCTGGGCACGGTCGCATCGGCGCTTCTTCTGGCAATATCGTTGCTTTCCGTGAAAGTGCTCCTCCAGCACGGCGTCCTGGTCTACACCGTCGGAGGATGGCCTCCTCCCGTCGGCATCTCCATGGTCCTTGACGGTCTGACGGCCTTCATGCTTGTCACTGTCAATCTCGTCGCGTTTCTGGTCGTTATCTTCTGCCTCGATTACGTTAACCAGTTCACGGCGCGGTCGAGCTTCTACGTGTTGTTCCTGCTGATGGTTACCGGGATGAACGGCGTCATCGTTACCGGAGATCTGTTCAACCTCTTCGTCTTTCTTGAGGTCGCCGCCGTGGCGAGTTACGGGCTGGTCGCCTTCGGCATGGAGAAGCACGCCCTCGAGGCCGCTTTCAAATACGCCGTGATGGGGTCCGTCGGCTCGCTGTGTATCCTCCTCGGGATCGCCATGTTGTATGCCACCACGTCTACCCTCAACATGGCCGACATGGCGCGTGTTCTGGCCATGAACGAACCCGGCGCGCTGACCGCTTTTGTAACCGTGTTGTTCCTCATGGGCTTCGGAATGAAAGGGGCCGTGGTTCCGTTCCACGCATGGCTTCCGGACGCCCACTCTTCCGCCCCCGCGCCCATCTCCGCGATGCTTTCCGGTGTCTTGATAAAGGCGCTGGGGGTCTACGCCCTGTGCCGCGTGACATTTAACATCCTCGGCGCATCCCCGCGCATTCTCGGCGTGCTCCTGTTCATCGGCGCCCTGTCCATGGTGGCCGGCGTCTTCCTGGCCATCGGACAATGGGACCTCAAACGGTTGCTCGCCTACCACTCCATCAGCCAGATAGGATACGTCATCCTGGGCATCGGGCTGGGCACCCCGCTCGGCATCATGGGGGGACTCTTCCACCTTTTCAACCATTCCCTCTTCAAGTCCCTCCTCTTTCTGGATTCCGGCGTCATCGAATATGCCACGGGCACGCGCGACCTGAAAGAAATGGGGGGGCTGCGCGCAAAACTGCCGGTGACGGGCGCCACCACGCTCGCCGCATCGATGTCCATCGCGGGCATTCCGCCCTTCAACGGCTTCTGGAGCAAACTCCTGATCATCGTCGCCGCAATCCAGGCCGAACGCTACGGATACGCGTTCTGGGCTGTGCTGGCAAGCATTCTGACGCTGGCATCGTTCATGAAAGTCATGCGTTACACGTTTTTCGGGCAGTTGAATACCCGATGGAACTCCGTCACCGAAACGTCTTTCTTCATGAAACTGTCGTTGGTTGCATTGGCCGTCCTGTGTGTTCTGGGAGGCCTCCTGCTACTGCCACAGGCCCGGGAAGCGTTCCTGGGATTAGCCTCCGAGGCGATCACAAACGGCACGGAATACGTCAAAATGGCGATAACACAAGCGAGATAAGTCATGAGCAAGGTCATTCTGTTTATCTTTGCATGGCTCGTTTGGTGCTTGCTCACGTGGCCGCCGTCGCTGCCTGTTTTGCTGGCAGGGGCGGGTGTGGCCGCGCTGGTCGCCTTTTTAACCGGAGACCTCTTCGTAAAACGGCCGCACATTCTGCGCAATCCCGTCCGCTATTGGTATTTCTGTTTCATCTTTCTGCCCGTGTTCCTGTGGCAATGTCTGCGGGCCAACGTGGACGTCGCCTGGCGCGTGCTGAACCCCCGCCTCCCCATACGTCCCGGCATCGTACGCGTCCACACGGAATTGAAATCGGACGTGGGGCTGACGTTCCTGGCCAACGCCATCACCCTGACCCCTGGAACCATGACCGTCGACATCGACCGTGACGCGGGCGTCTTGTATATCCACTGCATCTACGTCAAAGAAACGGAGATTGAAGCGGCAAGCCGTGAGATTTCCGGGCGGTTCGAATACATACTGCGGGAAATCTTCGAATAGGTGGAATAGAAATGCGTACGATATCCTGGATACTCGGAGCGGCCAGCCTGGTGGCGGTAGTCTGTTGGCTCATGGTTTATCCACCGCCGCTCGACCTCGGGCCCGGGGCGCACTACGCGCCCTTTGTGACCCGCGCGTTCTACGTCATCCTTCTCGCGGGCTTCCTGTGTCTGTTTCGCGTTCTCCGGGGGCCAACGCCCGCAGACAGGCTTGTCGCCATCGACATCTTCGGAATCCTGATCGTCGGATGCTGTGCCATTTTCGCCGTGGGGACCGGCCAGTCCTGGTACATCGACATCGGTATCACGTGGGCGCTCATGAGCTTCATCGGAGCCTTGGCGCTCGCGAAATACCTCGAAGGGAGACCCCTGGATGATTGATATCGTGCACGTCGTGGGCATGGTGCTTATCGGCGGCGGCATCGCCTTCGACCTCTTCGGCTGCCTGGGGCTTGTCCGCTTGCCGGACGTATACAACCGCCTCCAGGCGGCAACAAAGTGCGTGACTCTGGGAACCTGCGGAATCCTGTTGGGCACATGTCTTATCGTGGGGCTGTCCGGCGGCGGGTGGCGCGCGCTCCTTTGCATCCTTTTCGTGGTTCTAACGGCCCCAGTGTCGGCCCACGCCATCGCCCGGGGCGCGCACCGCGCCGGCATCGCCCTCTGGGAAGGCAGCGTGGCCGATGCCTACCGCGAGGACCGCGATACCCTGGACGCAAAGCAACAGGTCGCGAGCGATACCGCGCCCGCGGCGTCCCAATCGGAGAACCGGACATGAAACTCCCCAAAGTCCGTGAACTGGGTGAGGCCGTCAAGGCCATCCTGCGAGGACCGTACACCTCGCCTTTCCCGAAGACGCCCCATGTTCCGCATCCCAACTTCCGCGGCCAGCCGAAATTCAACGCGGAAAAATGCCTCGGATGTCTCGCGTGCGAGGCCGCATGCCCCGTGAATGCCATCGTTCACGAGGACCGCGTCGGAACGGAAGGCCCCGTGCGGGTGATGGTTCATTACACCGACACATGCATCTTTTGCGGCCAGTGCGAAGCGGCGTGCATCGCGGACCATGAAGGTATCAAACTGTCGAATGACTGGGACCTCGCATTCTTTGACCGCAAGCAGGCCTTCGAGACCATTGAAAAGCCCCTGCAGGTGTGCGAGATGTGCGGCGTATCCGTCGCGGCCCGCGACCATCTCCTGTGGATCGCGGACCGCCTGGGCGAATTGACCTACTCGAATCCGACCCTCTACTTGTCCCGCATGAAAGGCCTGGGGCTTGCCGGCCCGAATCTCACCCCCTTCAGCGAGGAGACAAGCCGGGCCGACCGGTTCAAGATCCTGTGCGCACGGTGCAGACGTATAACCACGCTGAGCGACTAGCAATGCAACTGGTAGATGGACAAAAAGCTTCCGTACCGGCGGAGGATTCGCGCCGTCTGCTGACCGCCTTGATGAGCCCACGAACCGTTCTGGTGGGCGTGGGCAATGTTCTGCGGGGCGACGACGGCGCAGGGCCAGCCCTCGTCGATGCGATTCGAAACCGATGCCCCTGCGTGTGCATAGACGCCGGCCACGCACCCGAAAACCACCTGGGCCAAATTGTGAGGAGTCAGCCGGACACCATCATCTTCGCCGACGCGGTGGACATGCAGCTCGACCCCGGCCAATGGCGCCTGTTTCCAGCCCGGGAACTCGTGGGCGTCGGATTCCACACCCACACCATTCCGCTCGGACAGCTCCTTGACTTTCTCAGCGCGCGTACCGGGGCGCGCGCTTACGTCCTCGGCATTCAATCCGGTTCCGTCGCCCTGGGCGAACCTCTTTCGCGCGAAGTGAACGACTCCCTTCACGAAATCGCGGAAATTGCCGCTGACTCGTGTCTCTAAACCGAAGGGCTGTCTTCTTCGAGAGGCGCCGCGGTGGATTCCTCGAGCGCCGGGAAAACCAGCCGGAATATGCTTCCCACGCCGGCCGCGCTGTCCAACTCCACGCGCCCCCCGTGCAGGTCCACCACGCGCTTCACGATAAACAATCCAAGGCCGCTGCCGGGAACATTCCGCGTCCGATCCTTCCCCCGCGTGAGTCGTACAAATTCGCCAAACAGCCTCGGCCGGTCTTCTTCGGCGATGCCGATTCCGTTGTCTTTGACCTCGATGGTTATCGACTCGCCGTGGCGGGCGGCACGAAGCATGACCGTTCCCCCGTCCG
The DNA here is from genome assembly GCA_035416745.1 of Candidatus Hydrogenedentota bacterium. Classification (NCBI taxonomy): domain Bacteria; kingdom Pseudomonadati; phylum Candidatus Hydrogenedentota; species Candidatus Hydrogenedentota bacterium. Next base: position 12,977 of record DAOLNV010000095.1, read on the forward strand.
GCGTGTACTTGATGGCGTTCGTTACGAGATTTGCCACGGCCGCATGAATCAGACGTTCGATGCCCAGAATGGTTCCTACACCGTTGCGTATGCTGAATTCCAGGGTATGGGTGTGCGCCCGCGCGATATCCTGATACTCCTCCGCGACTCGCGTCATTACCGCGTTAATGTCTACCGCCCCCCGCTGCTTTTCAATCGCGTCGGAGTCCAGCATAGCGAGGACTTCAAAATCGTAGAGCAGGGAGACAAGTTCGTTGAGCCGTTTCTGGCACTTGCCAAGCCACTCCTGCTCTTTGTCCGTCACGGGGCCGCAGAGGCCGTCCAGCACGTTTCGCAGCAGCATCGTGGCCGCATCCACGGGCGCTTTCAGATCGTGCAATGTGATCTGTAAGAAGCCTTGCCGCATCGCGGAAAGGCGGGTCAGCTGGGCATTCGCCTGCTGGAGGCGCCCTTCTCCCGCCCGCAACAGCTTGGCCAGTCCCGTAACGAGATACACCGAAAGGCTCATCAGAAGCGCCTGTACAAGAAGCACCGTGAACACAAAGCGCCCGTCCAGCGGCGACGCGCTGTTGACCGCCCCTTCCGGAAACTGCACCGGGATTAGTTCAAACCATTGCCCCAGCACCAGCACCGAAAACTGGACGTATGCGGAAAGCGCATGGGCAAACGCGGCGCGGCGGCTCAACAGCACCGACGCGAGCATCAGATGAAGCACATAGAACGACTGAAAAGGGGATTTGGGCCCCCCGACAAACCACAGGCCCACCGTGATGAACAAGAGGTCGACCGTGATAGTCAAATGCATGATAGTCTCAAGAAGGTGGAAACTGGCCTCCGAGAGCTCCTGCCCCCGCAACTGCCGCGACGCCCAGAAGGCGCCCACATTGAAGATTCCCAGGGCAAGCGCCAGGCCGATCAACCCTCGCTCGTGCAGGTCTTCCACCCCGACAACGTGTTTGGCGAACAAAGCGCCCACGATGATGCCGCCAACGAGGAAAAAGCGCACCAGCGACTGCAGGTAGAGGCGCTCCGAAAGCAGTCTCTCTTGAAAAAGCCACAATTGCGCTTGCTGGGGCGGCCGTGGCGCCGTGGCGGGCTCCGCAACTCTCTGTCCGTCAGATCCCATGGTTGGGTCTCCGGTCTTCAAGGCAAGCGGAAGTCGAAGACTGTGTATTGAGTATGTCAGGAAATGGCTGAATTGACAAGATGGAGGTCTGTTGTCAACAGCAGCGTTCCGTTTCAGCCGATACTGCAGGCTGTTGTTCCAAAGCATTGGTCCGGCCTGAAATCTGGGAGATTTCCTTGAAAGAACATGATGCGTCCACGGATACGGCCTTCCTGCCCCAGCTCGAGTCCGAACGATGCGGTTCCATCCATGAGAAGGTCTCGTCAAGAGCGGACGTGGCCGCGAGACACTTTCTGGAAAGCCTCCTGCTTGGGCCGCTCATGCCGAGGATCACCGTGTTGCCGTGAACGTAAAGACGCCCGCGCCAACGTCAAATGACGTATTGCCTCTGGAGTCGATGGTCTTCTTGTCACCGGGACCGAGGTCGGCGTCACAAGGCACGGGGGTCTTGATAACCGCAGTAGTGTTCGCGGGAATCGTGACGCACATCTTGAACCCATTATCCTTGTACCACGCACAGCGAATGGGGCCGTACATGGAATGAAACGAGGCCTCAGCGCGCTGCATACCGCTCGGGTGGGGGTCGATAAGAATGCGCTTGAAGCCGGGTTCGAGGGGCCGGATGCCCGCCAGGTACTCGTAGTACCATTGGCCGACCGCGCCGAAGGCGTAGTGATTGAATGAGTTCATGCCCGAATGGAGTTCCTCATACTGATTGCTGTTCCAGCGCTCCCATATAGTCGTAGCGCCAGCCTCTACCATGTAGCCCCAGGACGGGTATGTCCGCTGCACCGCGATCCTTCCGGCAAGGTCATCTCGGCCGAACGTGCTCAGAGCCGGCATCAGATAGGCGGTTCCAATGAAACCTGTTGTCAGGTGATTGTCATGATCGATGATGTTCTTCGCGATGTTCTCGACCACCGCGGCGCGCTTGTCTTCCGGAGTGATGCCGAACCAGAGGGGCACAAGGTTGGCGGTCTGCGTGTTGCCTTCGTACTGATTCGTCTCCACATTGAAGTAACGCTGATTGTACAATGATGCGATTGACGCCGCTTGACGCCGGAGTTCGGCCGCGTCGGACGTCTTGCCGATCCCTTGGGCCATCTCGGCAAGGAGCTTGATGGAGAGATATTGGTAGGCGCCAGCGAGGGTCTTCTTGGGGGACGGTTCCACCGGAACCCAGTCGCCGTACCGTCCGGCCGCATAGAGGCCGTCCGTGGCCATCTTGCGCATGTAGTCAAGCCAGTCCGCCATGGCGGCGTAGTTGGTCTCGATGACCCGCGTGTCCCCGTAGTAGGTGTACAGGTCCCAAGGCGCCACAATGACAACATCGGCCCAGCCAGGCGCACCGGGGCCGGCGTTTAGAGCCGGCGCAACATCGGTGATGGCTCCGTCCGCAGTGCGCGAATCTACGACATCGTGCATCCACTTTGTCATGAAACCGGCGACCTGCATATTCCAGCAGGCTGTGGGCAGGAAAAGCTGAATATCGCCCGTCCACCCCAGGCGTTCATCGCGTTGCGGGCAGTCGGTCGGCACGCTGTAGAAATTGGAGCGCATTCCCCAGAGAATGTTCTTCTGCACGCGATTGACAATGTCTTCGGAGCACGTAAACGTGCCAATGCTGGGGAGCGCAGCATGCATGACGCGCATGACAAGGGCATCTTTGGGAGGCACGCCGGGATACCCTGTGACTTCCGCGTAGCGGAAACCTCGATAGGTAAAGGCAGGTTCCCAGATTTCTTCCCCTGCACCCTTCAAAATGTAAAGATCTGTACACTTTGCGCCTTGCAGATTGTCGGTGTAGAGGCTGCCGTCAGGCCGCAGGATTTCGCCATGCCGGATCTGGACACGGGCCCCCTTGGGTCCCACGACTTTGAGGCGGGCGCGCCCCGCGGCGTTCTGGCCGAAGTCGAAGATGAAGACCCCCGGCCCGGGCGCGGTGACGCCGACGGCTGAGATTTCCTCGGTAACCTGGATTGTGGGGCCGGTCTGCGCGGTCAGTTGGCCCATGGGCTTTTCCCAAACGCGCGCGGGCAGCCAGTCTTCGTCGTTGAACCCGGGTTCATTCCAGCCTGCAATCTCCAGTTGTGCGTCATAGACCTCGCCGTGGTAGATGCTGTCTTTGACGATGGGCGACACATGGCCTTTCCAGCGTTCATCCGTGGCGATGAGCTGGCGCCTTCCGTCCGCGTACGTGATCTCGAGCTGCGCGATGCCGCGGAGGCCGCCGTCCTTCCACGCGCCCGCCATGCTCCCTCCCCACCAGCCGTTGCCGAGGAGCAACCCCGCCGCATTCTCGCCGCCCTGCAGCAAAGCGGTCACATCGTACGTCTGGTACTGGATGTGTTTGGGAAAGTACGTCCAGCCCGGCGTCAGCTCGTCGTGTCCTACGCGTGTTCCGTTGATGAAGAGACGATATGCCCCAAGCGCGCTGACATACACGCGGGCCCGGGCAATAGTCACGTGTTCCGTAGTGAACGCTCTGCGCAAGTAGAAGGACCGGCTCGGAAAACGGTCGGCGACCACACCCCACGGAGGTTCCCCATATTGCGCTACCAGTTTTGGCTGGATCCAACCCTTCGTGTCGAACTTGAGCGATTGCCAGCCTTCCGGGGCTTCCGCGCACGTAAGCCAGTCTTGCCCCGAACGGACTTCAACCGTGCGGCCGTCCGCCAAGGTGACATGCATGCCAAAGACGAGTCCGGCCACGCCGCGCGCATGTACGCCCGTAATCGCGATGATGTTCTGCCCGGGCACCAGTTCCTGTGCGACGTCGAAGGACTCCACGGCCTTCCACTCATCGCAGCCCCCGAGTTCCTTGCCGTTCAGAGTGAACACGAACTCGTTGTTCGCGGCGCCCCACGCCGTCGCGGAAGCCACCCGGGCGTCGGCGGGCAGTTCAACGACCTTCCGAAAATAGCGCGTGACCTCATCGGTACTTTCCGCAGGGTACCAGATCCAGTCCCCGAACACCGGCTCGGGCTGGCTCTTCTCTTGGTCAATTGTGACCCATTTCGCTTGCCAGTCGGACGCATCCAGCAAGCCCATCTCCCAGAAAACAGGCTTGGCCCACGGTGATGCCGCGCCGGCATCGTCCCACGTGCGCACGGACCAGTAGCAACGTTGCCCTTCCTGCAAGACGCGACCGGCATACGGGACGTGGATGGATTGCCCGGAAACGACACGGCCGGAATCCCACAATGTACCCTCGCCTGCGTCCACGCTCGCCTCGCCGGGCGCGACGACGATCTGATACGCTGCTTGCTTAGCGCCACGCCGGGGATCATTGACCTCCCAAGATAAGCGCGGCTGCGCGACATCGAGTCCGATGGGGTTGTACTCATATTCGCACCGGAGGTTCTGGGGAATTCCGGGGCCTTCGGCGTGGACAGACAGTCCCACGACCACACAGGCAAGCCCACTCAACGCCAGCGTTCGCGACATGGTCACCCTCCTTTGCATTCCGGATCCTCTCTGTCGTCCCATATGCGGCAGGCTTTTCGCCGGCTTTCACACCCGCTCGGCCGAGGGTGCAATCAGCCACCACGCACGCGCCGTTCACTCCATCCCGTGTTATGGTATAGATACAGCCCCAGGATTTCGTATCGGCGCCAGGCCCGCGTATGGGGACGATGTTCTCCGGGCAAGTGCAACGCAGGAGCGCCAGGGACCTGTACCCTGCTCCCCCAAGCCGGGGGGATTTACCGCCGCTACAAACGCCGCGCCGCCTGACTCAATCATACATTCTTGTCTGCCGATTCTCACGAGTCCGTCCTCGGCCCCATCAACACTCCGTATCAGAGAAATCTGCCTTCTGTATCAGCCGCGCGTCAGCGTTCCGAGTCGATATGGATGCGAATGGGCTGTCCGTCTACGGTGATGGAGTCTCCATTTTTGAAATGCTCGGTTTCCTCG
>DAOLNV010000096.1:0-1803 GCA_035416745.1 Candidatus Hydrogenedentota bacterium
GCCAGCGGAGCCTCTTTGCGCAGCCGTTCCGCGGCGGCTCTCTCGAACATATCCTGCGTCATACCCGTGATCGTACTCCCCGCAGGTGTTTCGAGCAAACCCCTTACGTGCCTTGCCCCCGGCGGCGGCGGTCCGTTGGCGCGCTGCCCGCAAGGGCCACGCGGGTAACGGGCCACCGATGCCGTTATCCGCCCAACCATTCCTTCAATTTGTCCAGAAACCGCAGATGGGCGGGATAGTTCTGCGCCTCGGTCAATTCCTGGAACCGTTGAAGCAGCTCCTTCTGCTCGCGGTTTAGATGCGTCGGCGTCTCGACGACCACCCGGACGATCTGGTCGCCGGTGCGATACCCGCGGATGTCGGGGATGCCAAGGCCCCGCAACCGGAAAAGCTGCCCCGACTGGGTCCCAGCCGGAATCTTGACCTCAGCCTCGCCCTGGAGCGAAGGCACACGTATTGTGGTGCCCAGGGCCGCATGGGGAAAACTCACGGGTACTTCACAGACCAAATCGTTGCCGTCGCGAACGAAGAAATCATCGGACTCTACCTCGATGAAGATATAGAGGTCGCCGCGGGGTCCGTCGTTCTCTCCCGGTTCCCCTTCGCCCGGCACCCGCAGCCGGGAGCCGGTATCGACCCCGGCCGGTATGTCCACCGAAAGGTCGCGTTGTGTCTGCACCCGTCCGGACCCCCGGCACTTGGTGCACGGATCATCAATGCTCCATCCCCTGCCCCCGCATCTCCGGCAGGTTTGCGTAATGCTGAAGAAGCCCTGAGAACGCCGCACTTGCCCACTGCCATTGCAGTCCGGGCAGGTTCTTTGCTTTGTTCCCGGCGCGGCCCCCGTGCCATGGCATTCCCCGCAATTCTCCATGCGCGAGAACCGGACGGCACGTTTGACGCCCGAAGCCGCTTCCTTCAGGGTGATGGTGACGCGCCGCTCGAGATCACTCCCGGGCCGGGCAGCGGGCCGCCGCCGGCCGCGTGTGCCAGAACGCCCAAACAAGACGTCGAAAAAATCCTCGAAGGGCGTATCGAATCCGCCCGTGCCTTCCGTACCAAACCCAAAACCGCCGAAACCGCCGCCAAAACCCTGGCCAAAGCCCGCGCCAAGATTTCCGAAACGATCGTATTGTGAACGTTTGTCAGGATTCTTGAGCGTATCGTAGGCTTCGTTGATCTCCTTGAGTTTGTCCTCGGCAGCCTTATCCCCGCCGGTCTTGTCGGGATGGTATTTATGCGCAAGCTTCAAGTATGCCTTGCGGATCTCGTCCTGCGAGGCTTGCCGGGAAACCCCGAGTATTTCATAGAAATCTCTAGTCGCCATCGGCAGGTATCCCCGATGATTGCCCCGTCCGGACATCCGGCGGGACGGGCCACCAACAAGCCCGCGGCTCTAACACGTCCCCATCCCCCAGAAGAACGCATCCCGCCCGGGCTTGGGTACTACTCTCTATTTTCCTTCTTATCGTCCTCATCGACAACGGTAAAATCCGCGTCCACGGTATCTCCGCCCGGTGCGGCTTCTTTGGCGTCATCAGCACCTCGCTGGGGCCCCTGCTGTTTCGAAGCATCGGAAGCGGATTGAGCCGGCCCCGCCGCGCTCTTGTAAAGGGCTTCCGAAAGCCTGTACTGAGCCTGGGTGAGGGCCTCCATGGCCGATTCAATGGCTGCGGTATCGTCTTTCTCGAGCGCCTTCTTCACGCCGTCGACAGCCGCCTCGACGGCATTTCTGTCCGCGGCGTCAACCTTGTCACCGCTTTCTTTGAGCAGTTTTTCGCATTGATACACCATGGCATCCGC
>DAOLNV010000096.1:1903-3269 GCA_035416745.1 Candidatus Hydrogenedentota bacterium
ATGCCCACAAGGTCAAACCGTCCGAGGGTACGGTTGTCGCCCGCCATCTCGCGCTCGCCCTGGAGGACGTGGATCGTCACGGCCGTCTGGCTATCCGACGCCGTTGAGAAGATCTGCCGCTTTGTAACGGGCACGGTCGTATTGCGTTCAATGAGCTTTGTGCACACGCCGCCCAGCGTCTCTATCCCCAGCGAAAGCGGCGTTACGTCAAGGAGCAGAACGTCCTTTACGTCACCCGACAACACGCCGCCCTGTATCGCCGCGCCGATCGCGACCACTTCGTCCGGATTGACGCCCCGGTGGGGCTCCTTGGCGAAAATGCTCTTCACGATCTCGCCGACGGCGGGCATCCGCGTCATCCCGCCCACAAGGATTACTTCATTAATCTCCTTCGCCGAAAGGCCCGCATCTTCGAGCGCGCGGAAGCACGGGCCTTTGGAGCGCTGGAGCAGGTCATCGCACAATTGCTCGAGCCTGGCCCGGGTCAACGTATAGTTGAGGTGCTTGGGGCCCGACGCATCCGCCGTGATAAACGGCAGGTTGATGTCGGTCTGCATGGTCGTCGAGAGCTCGCATTTGCCTTTTTCTGCGGCTTCCTTGAGGCGCTGCAACGCCATGGGATCTTTGCGGAGGTCGATGCCTTGATCTTTCAGGAATTCCTCGGCGAGCCAGTCAATGACCCGCTGGTCGAAATCATCGCCGCCGAGATGGGTGTCTCCACTGGTGCTCAGCACCTCGAAACTGTCGTCGCCAATCGCCAGAATCGAGATGTCAAACGTTCCGCCGCCCAAGTCGTATACCGCCACTTTCTCGTCCTTCTTGCGGTCAAGACCGTAGGCGAGCGCGGCCGCCGTGGGTTCGTTGATGATACGCAGCACCTCGAGACCGGCGATGCGCCCCGCGTCCTTCGTTGCCTGCCGCTGCGAGTCATTGAAATACGCGGGCACGGTCACCACGGCTTGAGTTACCGGCTCTCCGAGATAACTCTCGGCGGTTTCTCTCATCTTCTGCAGAATCATCGCTGAGATTTCAGGAGGCCGGTAAGTCTTGCCCATAACCTCGACCTGGCAGTCCCCCGACGAAGTCTCCCCGACTTTGTATGGCACTATCTTCTCTTCCGAAGCGACTTCGTTGTGACGGCGTCCCATGAACCGCTTGATCGAAAAGATCGTGTTCACCGGATTCGTAATCGCCTGGCGCTTGGCCACGGCGCCTACAAGGCGCTCGCCGTCTCTTGTAAACGCCACCACCGACGGCGTCGTCCGGTTTCCTTCCGCGTTGGCAATGACCGTTGGCTCGCCGCCCTCCATCACTGCGACGCAAGAATTTGTCGTTCCCAGATCGATGCCGATTACCTTACCCATCT
>DAOLNV010000096.1:3369-17632 GCA_035416745.1 Candidatus Hydrogenedentota bacterium
ACTGCGACGCAAGAATTTGTCGTTCCCAGATCGATGCCGATTACCTTACCCATCTTCTGACAACCTCCCTGTACTGGATTGTAATGATACGCAACGCCCGGCGGCACGCGGGCTCGTTAGCTGCCCGCCGCCGCCAAACGCGTCTAGGCTTCCTCGGAAACTTCATCAAGCGGCTCCGCGGCTGGTTCCGCGGGAGCTGAGCAGACCACTACTTTCGAGGGCCTCAGGATCAAATCGCCCATTCGGTATCCCCGCTGAAACTCCTCCAGCACCGTATTCGGCACGCCGGCTTCATCGGCGCGCTGCATTATCGCTTCGTGGACATTCGGGTCAAACACTTCACCTAACGCCGGGATGGGCTCGACCCCGTGGCTGCTGAGCACTTCGGCAAACTGCTGGGCAACCATCTGCACACCATCCACTACGGCCTGCGAGGCCTGATCGGCGTGTTTCAGCGCCAATTCAAGATGGTCTATCACAGGCAGGAGATCCCGAACAAGCGACTCTTCAGCGGTTCTCCGGAAACGGTCGATTTCCCGAGTGGTACGTTTGCGAAAATTCTCGAATTCAGCACGGGCCCGCAGGAGTTGATCCTTCAGCTGGTCGCGCTCGGCAATCAGGGTGACCAGCGCCTCCCTTTCCACGGACGCCGCCTCGGCTCCCGCTGGTTCTTCCACACTCGCGGACTCCGCCGCACGGGGCGCTTCCTGCGTCCGCTCTTGTGTTTGGAAAGCCTCCGCCTGCCCGGACTCACCCTCCTGTCGGGTTTGTGCTTCGAGTTGTTCTTCCAAAAACGTCTTCTTCGTGCTTTTCTTCTTCATTCCTTCCACAGTCTCTATTCACTGGCCTCATTCCCGGGGCCTTTCCAACAACGGCGTGACGCCGCTGCCATCATCAACGGTAAGGCCCGCTATTGCGCTCAAATAGCTGCCCAAAAGGGCGGCCGTATACTCGACCAGACCTGCCAGACGCGAGTATTCCATCCGGCGAGGACCGATCACCCCTACCATTCCGGCGGGATTGTCGCCAACGTGGTACGGGGACACCACGATGCTGATTTCATGCAATTCCTCGTCCGGCACTTCCGAGCCAATGACGATTGACGTGCGCAACGGCTCCCCGTCGCGAACGGCCGACCGCAACAACTCCACCAGGCGGTCGTGTTCCTCGAAGAAGCCAAAAACCTGCCGGGCGCGCTCGACGTCACGAAACTCCGGCTGCTCGAACAGTTGCGACGTGCCTTCAAGAACGACCTCGCCCTGGCGGCTCGGAGGCATCAACGCGAGCACGTCCAGCGCCTGCTCGGCCAAACGCCGCTGTTCATCAAGAAACGCCGACGTCCGAGCCGACACCGCCGCCCGCAACCCTTCAACTGACACGCCTCGGAAGTTCGTGTCCAAAAAGCGCCCGATCCGCTGTATCCTCTCGGCCGACAAGTCTTCGCCGAGCTTTGTCACGAGAGTCCGAACGCGGCCATAGTTATCAACCAGCACCACGCCCACGCGACGGGCGCCGACCGGGACCATCTCTACGCGGCACACCTCAGCGTTCCGCTCGTCCGGCGCTTCGACAAGTCCCATATGATGTGACGTAAGGGCCAGCAAGCGGCTCGTATTACGAATGACCTCGTCGGCATCATCGAGCTTCTGCGAGAGCTCTTGGTGAATGCGGGCGCGCTCCGAAAGCGTCAATTCCTGCACGTTCATCAGGAAATCGACGTAGTAACGGTACCCTTTGTCCGTGGGAACCCGTCCGGAACTCGTGTGCAACTGGCGCAGATAGCCAGCCTCCTCCAGGTCCGCCATCACATTGCGCACGGTTGCCGCGCTGAGGTCCAGGCCAAACCGTTTCACGATGGCACGCGAGCCCACCGGCTCCGCCGTAGTGATGTATAGGTGAACCACGGCTTGGAGAATGAGCCGTTCCCGGGGACCAAGCTGTTCCGCGCCCTGCTCCAAGACTCTCCATCCTCGTGCTTAGCACTCATTATCTCCGAGTGCTAATAGCGAGCGGAGTCTAACATACCTTATCGCGCGTGTCAAGAAATCGGGCGAATCACAACGGTCCCCGTTTAAACATAACTCATTTTGATACATTATCTTAAGCTAGAGCCTATTCGGGGGTCGCGACACTGCCGTCAGTTGACTTTGCTCCTGACCGAACGTACTATGAGCGCGTCTAACACGAGGCACATGGGCGAAGCCATGGACGTTGGGATAGATATCGGCCCCTTGACCCAGACCCGGACCGGCGTAGGCAACTACTGTTACTATCTTGTCAAGCATTTGCTGCGTGCTGGGGGCGGCATGACCTTCAAAGCCTTCTCGACAGGTTTGCGGCGCGTGGACGCCACACAATTCGCCGGCCCGCTCCGCCACCGGCACGTGCCCGTGCCGACCCGCCTGGCCTACCGCATGTGGGAGACGGTTCACTGGCCGCCCATCGACACCCTGCTCCATGGGGTGGATGTCTATCACGCCACGAATTTCTTCCTGCCGCCCACCGCGTCGGCAAAACGGGTACTGACCATTCATGACTTGACGTTCCTGGCGGCCCCGCACCTCTGCAGCCCGAAGATCGTCGGTCCGTTCTCGCGAAGCATCGGCCGCTTCGCGCAGGAGGCCGACGCCATACTGGCCTATTCGGAATCAACGGCCCGTGACATTGTCGCCCATCTGGGCGTTTCACCCGAGAAGGTGACCGTGGCGCCACTCGCCGTGGATGAAGATTTCCAGCCGCTGCGGCGGCCGGACGCAGAAGAATATGTGCGCAGGCACTACGAGGTGCGCAGCCCGTATGTTTTGTTCGTAGGGACCATCGAACCGCGCAAGAACGTCCCGCTCTTGCTGCGGGCATTCTCGAAGATACGCCATGAGGTCCCCCATCAGCTGGTCCTGGCCGGCGCTACGGGATGGAACCCCCAACAGTTCCACCGGGCCCTGCTCGAGGTAAACCTGCAAGACAGGGTCGTGCAGACCGGTTACGTGAAGAACCATGCCGAACTGGCCGCATTTTATTCTGCCGCAGACCTGTTCGCTTTTCCCTCCTTTTACGAAGGCTTTGGACTCCCTGTACTCGAGGCAATGACCTGCGGATGCCCGGTAATCGCGGCGGACAATTCCGCCATTCCCGAAGTTACCGGCGCCGACGCCGTGCTCCTGCCCGCCGGCGACACCGATGCCTGGGCAGAAGCCATGAATGCGCTCCTTCACGACCCCGCCAGGCGAGACGCCTTGTCCGAAGCGGGACGGCGCCGGGCCGCGCTATTCTCATGGCACGACTGCGCCGCGCGCACTGCCGGTGTCTACCGGAGTGTCACGACATGCGCGTGATCGTCGATGGGACCCAGGCAGGAAACAGAAGCGGAACGGGCGAATATACCCTTCAGTTGGCTGCGTGGCTTCCCCGCGTCGCCCCTGATATCGAGGTGGCTTTCGCCTGGCCCGGCGACGTGGCGCCGCCCGGGGATGTGGCCGTTGTCCCTCTTCGCCGCCGCGGTCCGCGAGGTTTGCAGTACCTGGCCGGCCGGCCCGAATGGCTGGAGCAGGCGGATCTCGTTCATTACCCCGCGAGTATCGGCCATGCGCGGAGCCCGGGCCGAGCCATACTGACCGTGCATGACGTGAGCTGTCTCGTGAACCCCGCCTGGTTCCGCTGGGGCCATGCATTGTATTACCGCGCCATGATCTCTCGCAGCGCGCGAAGAGCCGAGGCAATCATTGCCGACTCCAAAGCCACCGCGTCGGACTTGGAGCAGCGCCTTGGGCTCGAACGCGCTCGTATTCGGGTAGTCCCCCTTGGGGTGGATGCCATATTTCGGCCCGCCCCCGGAGAAGCCGTCGATCGCGTACGCAGCCGATACGCTCTGCCCGACAGGTTCCTGCTATTCCTGGGAACCCTTGAACCGCGAAAGAACCTCGCGCGCCTTGTGGAGGCCTTCACCCTCGCCGCGCGCCAAATCCCCCACTACCTCGTGCTCGCCGGGCGCCCGGGATGGAAATGTGCGGCGCTGCGCCGTGCGATCGCAATGTCGGATGCCGCCAGCCGCATCGTCATGCCCGGTTTCATTCCCCGCAATGATCTACCCGCGCTGTTGACCGCAGCGGAGGGATTCGTGTGGCCAAGTCTATACGAAGGGTTTGGACTTCCCCCCCTCGAGGCCATGGCCTGCGGCACCCCGGTGCTTACGTCGAATGCCGCCAGCATGCCGGAAGCCGCCGGAGATGCAGCTATCATGGTCAATCCCCAGAATATCCCCGAAATAGCGGAAAGCATCAAGGCCCTTGTCACCGACGCATCCCTGCGCACTGCCTTGCGCGAGAAGGGTTTAAAACGCGCCGGCATGTTCACGTGGCAACGCACGGCCGAGTTGACCGCCGAGGTCTACCGTTCGGTTTGGGCCGGGTGTGCCAGCACATGAAGGTCCTCCATGTATATAAAGACTTCGACCCTCCCATCCGGGGCGGCATGGAGCGGCACATCGCCTTAAGCTGCCGCTACCAGCGCGAATGGGCTGAGGTCGAGGCGCTGACGTGCAGCCGCTCAATCCACACCCGAGTCGCGGACCGCGACGGCACCCGCGTCACTGAGGTGGGAGAGTGGGGCCGGTTTCAGAGCGCCCCCGTATCACCCCTCTTCCCATATTACCTGCGCAAGATACGAGCCGACGTACTGGTCGTCCACGTGCCGAACCCGACCGCCGAGCTCGGATACCTCCTCGCGCGCCCCCCTGGCACCCTCGTTGTGCGGTACCATAGCGACGTGGTCCGCCAAGCTTCCGCGATGCGGTTCTACCGGCCAATCCAAATGCATTTTCTGCGAAAAGCTGCTATTATTATGCCGACATCGGCGCAGTATGTTGCCTCGTCGACCGTGTTGAGCGAATTGGCTGGCCGGTGCGTGGTTGTGCCTCTCGGAGTCGTCCCGGAAGCGTTCGAAGACCCCGATGCGGCCAATGTCAATCGTCTGCGGGAAGCGTATGGGGGGCAATTCGTATTGTTCGCGGGCAAGCACCGGTACTATAAAGGGCTTGAGTATCTTGTGCGGGCAGCGCCCGATATCCGCGGTCCCGTAGTCATCGCGGGAGACGGGCCGGAGCGAGAACGCTGCCAGCGGCTGGCTGCTGAACTCGGGGCGGCGATCCATTTTCCGGGGGAATTGTCTCAATCGGATTTGGTAGACCATCTGCATGCATGTGCTGTAGTTGCGTTTCCGTCGGTGGCGCGCAGCGAGGCGTTTGGGATCGCCATACTCGAGGCCCATGTCTGCGGCAAGCCGGTAGTCGCAACACGACTGGGCACGGGCGTCGAATTGGCCAATCTGGACGGCGAAACGGGGTTCAATGTGCCGCCGCGCGACGCCGGGGCACTGGCAGAGGCCATCAACCGCCTGCTGGCCCGCCCCGAAGAACGCCGCCGGCTCGGCGATTTCGCCCGCGAACGCGTGCTGAAGGAGTTCCGAAGCGAACTCGTGGCCCGGCGAGAGTTCGAACTGTATACGGCCGCGCATGAAGGGGCATTGCGATAGGAAAAGCACGCGAATATGCGAACATGGACGAACTGGTATCTGATTTATGCCGTCACCCTCGGGCTGTCCTTCGGGATTTCCATGGGTCTCACGTCCGTTGTGCGGTATCTTGCCTTGCGCTGGCAGATTCTGGACCATCCGGGCGAGCGGAAAATGCAACGAGAGGCCGTCCCCCTGCTCGGCGGTGTCTCGATTATCGTCACCTTCTACGTCATGGTCATCGGGAGCCTGGTACTGGTTCAGCCCGTACGCGAGTTCGGCATCCAGTGGCTCGAAACCCACGTGTTTCAGTTCCTCGGAAAAGACCACGAGATCAAGCTGCTCGGCATTTTCGCGGGCGGGATCCTGATTGCTCTGCTGGGGCTCACTGACGACCTGAAGGCCTTGCGGCCCTGGCTCAAACTGCTCGGCCAATGCGTGGCCGCAACAGTTCTCGTCCTTAGCGACATGAAACTCGATCTCTTCTCCGAAGCCTGGCTGGGGGCATGGCCGGTCACCTCTTACGTCGTCTCCTCCCTGCTCACTATCCTATGGGTGGTCTTCATGACCAACTCGATGAATCTGCTCGACAACATGGACGGCCTCAGCGCTGGCGTGGCAGCCATTGCCGCATTTTCGTTCTTCATCTGTGCTCTCCGCACGGATGAAGCCTTCATCTGCGTATTACTAATGGTCTTTGCCGGGTCAGTCCTCGGTTTCCTCATTCATAACCTCTATCCCGCCCGCATCTACATGGGCGATACGGGGGCCATGTTCTGCGGATACATTCTGGCTACTCTGTCCATACTCATCACCTTCTATAACGAGAGCACGCCGTCTCGGATAGCAATCGCGGCGCCGTTACTCGCGTTGAGCGTCCCTATTTTTGACACGGTGAGCGTGGTATTCATCCGCTGGCGGGCCAAGGTGCCCGTTTTTGAGGGCGACCGGCGGCACTTCTCGCACCGGCTTGTCAACATCGGCATGACCCAGCAACAGGCGGTCGAGTTCATCTACCTCGTGGCGGCCGTCACGGGCTTGGGCGCCGGTCTCCTCCGCCAAGTCAATACGATCGGCACGATCATCATCCTGGCGCAAACCTGTGGATTGTTCCTCCTCCTCGTACTCATAATGAGCGCGGGCAGCAAACAATCGCGAGTACCATCAAGTGAATCAACGAAGACGCAAAACGCGCCGAACGGCAACCACTTCTGAAGCCGTTGCCGCGAAGGTTGGCGCGTCGCCGCCCCCGTCTCGAACGGAACAACAGGACGCCGTGGCCGAATTGCTGACCGCCCTCGTGTTGGGCTGCATTGCCATGCTGCGCCCCTGGCGTGACGGGATGGCATTCCCCGCCATTAACGACTATTACCTTTGGGTGCAGGCTGCTCTGTTTGCCCTTGTGGCCGCGCGCATGCTGGTCCGGCGCGAAGCGTTACGGTTTCCACTGCTTGTCATCCTGTTCGCCGCGTTCCTGGGGGTTGCATTTCTAACAACTCTGGATACCGTACAGTACAACAACAGCTACAGAACCCTGATTGTGTGGGCGGGGCATTTCTTCCTCTTTGCCGTCGCGGCCCAGACCCTTCGCCAGCCCCGCAGTTTCGCCATCGTCTTGGCGGGATTCGTGGCGGGCGCGTTCGCGGAAGCCGCGTTCAGCGTCATGCACCTCAAATACTACATCCCCCTGGTGCGGGACCGCGTTAAGATGGACCCAACCCTGGTGCAACGGTATTTCAGCGCCGCGGAGCTGAACCCCGAGATCGCCCGGCGCCTCAACACCAATCGCGCGTTTGGCACATTTCTGTTTCCCAACGCCCTGGCAGGGTACATGGTCCTGTGTGTGCCGTTCGCGTTGGGCGCGTCGGCTTACAGCATTCGAACCCTTCGCGCCTTATTGAAGCGGCCCGATGCGCCCTCATCGCCACCAAGCGAGGGGGCCGCTCTGGCTGCAACAGCGGCAATCGGGTCGTGGGCCGCAACCGCCGTCATCGCTTATACCGCGCTTTCCCTTTTCCAGGCAGTAGCTTACCGGGACGACCCCGTGTCAGCCCATTGGCTCCAATGGACCCTGTGGGTCGGCCTCCTTCCTGTGGGTGTGGGGACAATTCTCTACCTGGTGACGAAAGAGTACGGGCTATTGGCAGGATGGTGGACCGTTGCTTCATGTGTCCTTCCGTGTTTCGCCGCGGCGGCGTTCCTGGCGCTCGTGTACAGCTTCTCGCGCGGAGGAATGCTCGCGTTCCTGGCGGGAACAGCCTTCACCGGATGCCTGCTCTATGTCCTATTGCGGAAGCCCCGGCTCCTGCCGCGGCGGTGGGCCGCCGCGACCTTCCTCCTGCTGGCAGGCGCGGCGCTTGTGTCCTCAACAGAGACGCCGGCAACCGCCGCCCCTTCGCCCGAGTTGGTCACGGAAGGCGTCGATATGACTGCCAGCGAATTGGCCAACCCCGCGACGATGTTCCTGCGCGCCACATACTGGCGCACCGCGCTATCCATGATCGCCGACAACTTCTGGGCAGGCGTCGGCCCCGGCAATTTCGGAGCGATGTATCCGCGCTACAAATACGTTACCGCGGGCGAAACACAGCACGCCCACAACGATTATCTGCAGATCTTCGCGGAAACCGGCGTTTTCGGGGTGCTCACGTTTTGCGCGTTCTGGGGCGTATTCATGCTGCACGCGCTCCGGCGTCTCATCCAAATGCGGAACGCGCCGCGTCTGTGGCTGGCGGCAGGCCTGTTTGCCGGGGTGTTCGCGTTTCTTCTTCATGCCGTGGTGGACTTCGATTTCGTCAATCCCAGCCTGGCCGGCACCGCCTTCTTGCTCGCAGCCATCTTCTGTGCCGTTTCCGACGGTGCCCCGGAGCGGAGTTCCGTATCGCCATACACGCGCCCCATGGCCGCCGTCTTCCTGGCCGGTGTGGCTGTCGTGCTCGCGGCGAGTATCCGGGTCCACCGGGCGGATGCCCTCGCAGGAACTGAAACGGACTTCCGGAGCAGGTTGTTGACGGCGCAGTTCTTCGTTTCGCAGCCCTCCCAGCGCACCGGTGACCGCCAAGGGGCGCGCATCCCGGTCCGGGATGCCGTTGCGTTTGTCCCCGACCTAGAAGCGCTGCGTCGGTGCGGGGCCTTTTGGAGCGGCGAGCCCGGCAAGACGCCGCGACAACTCGGCCCGCATGAGCCCCTGCGTCCCGACGTTGATTTCGGCGTGACCGACCCGGAAGCCGCGCGTAAGCTGGGCGTGTCTGAGGCGGAGAATGCCCTTGCCCGGTTGAAAGAGGCCGACGCCATCTTCCCCCATGACCCCATACGGGCGGTCCATATATCCGAGTGGTGCGCTCTGCTCTCAGAAACAGCTGCATCGGACGAGGCCCGGCTCGAATGGAGCAATCAATCCGTGGAATGGGCGCGCAAGGCACTGGAGCGAAGCCCCCATGAAGCGTGGTTCCATGAGCAGTATGCGGCAGCGCTGTGGTCCCAGGCTCAAATCAAACAGCCCCCGCAAAAACAACTCGAAACCCTCTTCAAGAGCCTTGAGCATTACGAACAAAGCACGGTACTCTTTCCTTCGAGTCCGGTTGTATGGGATAACTATGCCCGGGTACTTCGCGAACTGGGAAATATCGTGACGCAATCGGGTGAAACCCAACAAGGAGAGACGCTGCAGAAAAAGGCCGGAGAAATGGCCGCACGCGCACAGGAAATTCGCGTCGCGGACTACCATGCCAACCGGCGCCGGGCAGGTCTCGAGTAAGGAAACGCCTCATGAAAGTACTCGTAATCCACGGCCCAAACTTGAACTTGTTGGGAAGCCGCGAACCGGAAACGTACGGTTCCGCAACCCTGGACGACATCAACAGGATGCTCCGCGAGGAAGCAAGCCGCCTCGGGATCGAGCTCAGCACGGTTCAGTCGAATTCCGAGGGCGCGCTGGTGGAGGCAATACAAGCGGCGAGCGGATGGGCCGACGTGATCATCATCAATCCCGCCGCTTACACGCACACCAGCGTTGCCTTGCGCGACGCCATCTCCGCCGTGGGCATACCCACCATCGAGGTTCACTTGTCTAACATCCACGCCCGGGAGGAGTTTCGCCACAAGTCTCATATCGCGCCCGTCGCAATAGGGCAAATTGCAGGTTTTGGCGCGGACAGTTACAGGCTGGCCCTTATCGCGGCCAAGAATGTCACTCGCGCATGAGACAGCGAATTCCAAAACTCCGCGAACGGCTTGCAGCGGCTGGGGGCGACGCTTTCTTCAGCCTGTCCCCCCCGGCCAACCAGTATCTTTCAGGATTCAGGGGCTCGACGTCGGCCATCGCCGTCACCCATACCGAGGCGGTGTTCTTGTGTGATTTCCGCTACACCGAACAAGCCCAGATTCAGGTGGAGGGCTGGGCCGTCGAAGAGGTCTCCGGCAGTCTGCCCACTCGTCTGGCAGAGCGGCTGGCCGGTCTGGGAGCAAGAACCGCCGTCTACGACCCCCAGGGGCTGACCGTTGCCCAACTGTCTGAAATCCAGCAGGCGCATGACGCAACATTGAAGCCTGACGCCGACATCGTGGCCGCGCTCCGTCAAATCAAAGAACCGGGAGAAATAGAGGCCATTCGACAGGCATCGGCTCTGGCCGAGGGCGTGCTTGCCGACCTGATGTGCGAATTGCGCGCCGGCACGACCGAGCGCGAGTTCGCGGCACGTTTCGAGTACGAATTCAAACGGCGCGGCGCATCGGGGCCAGCATTCGACACCATTGTCCTGTTTGGACCGCGCACATCGTTACCCCACGGCGCGCCGGACGATACGCCGTTGAAGACGGGCGACGCCGTC
The DNA here is from genome assembly GCA_035416745.1 of Candidatus Hydrogenedentota bacterium. Classification (NCBI taxonomy): domain Bacteria; kingdom Pseudomonadati; phylum Candidatus Hydrogenedentota; species Candidatus Hydrogenedentota bacterium. The sequence continues at coordinate 13,704 of DAOLNV010000096.1, forward strand.
CTTCTCGACTTCGGCTGCAGACTCAATGGTTATTGCTCCGACTTGACTCGAACCTACGCTTTCGGTACGATCCCGCAACCGTGGTTCGAGGGGGCTTACGAGCTGGTCTTGACTGCTCAGCGCATCGCCCTCGAGGCGGCACGCCCGGGCATCTCGGCCCGTGAGTTGGATGCGACGGCACGCGATTTGATCGAAGAAGCGGGCCAGGGAAAGCACTTCGGGCATGGCTTGGGGCACGGCGTGGGCATCGAGGTCCACGAAGCTCCCCGCATGAATCGTGAATCCGAGACTATACTGGAACCGGGCATGGTAATTACTATCGAGCCCGGCGTTTACTTGCCCGGTCAGGGAGGCATACGCATCGAGGATCTGGTCGCCGTGACCCAAGGCGGCTGCGACGTGCTCTCAGAAACGTCCAAGGAGTTGAGGGTAATTCAAACATGATATCGACGGCGGATTTCAGGAACGGCATTGTCATTATTGAAAACGGCGAACTCATGGAGTTGGTGGACTTCCAGCATGTGAAACCGGGCAAAGGCGGCGCCTTCGTTCGCACGAAACAGAAAAACGTCGTTACCGGGCGCGTGATCGAAAAGACCTATCGCGCGGGAGAAAAATTCGAAGAGGCCCGCCTTCTCGAAACGCCCTTCCAGTACCTTTACAATGATGGCGACCTCTATTTTTTTATGGACCACGAGACCTTCGAGCAGATACCCGTGGGGCCCAAGATCGTCGGAGATAAGAGCGACTGGCTTAAAGAAAACGAGGAAGTCAGCCTGCTCATGTACGAAGGAAAGGTTATTGCTCTGAATTTGCCCATCACCGTAACCCTCAAGATCACCCGGTGCGATCCGGGCGTGCAGGGCGATCGCGCTTCCGGGGGGACGAAACCGGCCACCGTCGAAACCGGCGCGGCCATACAGGTGCCCCTGTTCGTCAACGAGGGCGATACGGTCAAAATCGATACGCGCACGGGCCAATACATCGAGCGGGTAAGCACGCAATAAGCATGTAAATCAGCGTGCGAAACGCGCCCTGGCGGCGGAGGGTGGTAAGGTGGACATCGAAAAGCTTCAAGAGCTGCTGAACGTCTTTGAGGCTTCGGGGTTGAGCGAAATCGAGATTGAGGAAGCCGGAACACGCATCCGTCTCAAGAAAAGCCAGCCCCCTCTTCCCTCAGTTTCCCCCTATCCGGCGATGCACCACTCTCAAATTGAGGAGCCCGGTCCAGGCGTCGCGTCCCACCCCGTGTCGCGTGGCGCGAACTTCTCAGAAGACAGCGGCGTGGTTACCATAAACTCGCCCATGGTGGGCGTATTCTACGTGGCTCCTGCGCCGGACCAGCCTCCTTTCGTGCGGCCGGGCGATGTGGTTCAGGAACATCAGACCGTCTGTATCGTCGAAGCCATGAAGCTCATGAATGAAGTGTCCACACACTTTCCGGCGAGAATCCTGAAGGTCCTCGCCGAGAACGGCGAGCCGGTGGAGTTCGGGCAGCCGTTGTTCGCGGTCGAACCGCTCGATTGACACCTACGGAGCACAATACCCGCAGAGAAGATGGATGTTTCGACGTATTTTGATAGCAAATCGCGGTGAAATCGCGGTACGCATTATTCGCGCGTGCCGGGAGCTGGGCGTCACGAGCATCGCTGTATACTCCTCGGCGGACAAGGATTGTCTTCACACCTCGCTTGCCGACGAGAGCATCTGCATCGGGCCCCCCAGCGCGACGGAAAGCTATTTGCACATCCCCAGCATCATCGCCGCGGCCGAAATCTGCGACGCGCACGCCATCCACCCCGGCTACGGGTTCCTGGCCGAAAATCCCAAGTTTGCGCGCATCTGCCAGGACTGCGACATCGGGTTTATCGGCCCCGCCCCCGAGGCCATCGCCTTGAGCGGAGACAAAGCGGCGTGCCGCGCAACCGTGAAAGCCGTTGGCGTGCCTGTGGTGCCGGGAAGCGAAGGCCGTATTGAAGAGCCTGAAAAGGTGCTCGGCCTGGCGCGCGAAATCGGATTCCCGGTGCTCATCAAGGCAGCCGCCGGCGGAGGCGGAAAGGGCATGCGGATCGCTCATAATGACGTCGCGCTCAAGAACGCCGTCGCATTGGCCGCGATCGAGGCCGAAACCGCCTTTGGAGATGGAGGGCTGTACCTCGAAAAGTTCATGGAAAATGCGCGCCACATCGAATTCCAGATTCTGGGCGACAACAGCGGCAGACTTGTCACGCTCGGTGAGCGCGAATGCAGCATCCAGCGGCGCCACCAGAAACTGATCGAGGAAACACCTTCGCCCGGCCTCAGCAGTTCTCTGCGTTCGCGAATGACCAAGGCCGCGCTTCGAGCAGCCAAAGCCATCGGTTACACCAATGCCGGCACCGCGGAATTCCTCCTGACGCCGGACAATCAGTTCTATTTCATCGAGTTCAACGCGCGAATCCAGGTCGAGCACCCCGTTACCGAGGAGGTGACGGGCGTGGACCTCGTAAAAGAACAGATTCGCGTCGCTTCCGGTCTTCCCCTCAGCAACGCGCATGTCCGGCCCTCGGGATACGCGATCGAGGCACGCGTTTACGCCGAAGACCCCGAAAACGGTTTTTCGGCATCGCCCGGACTGGTCGCGCGCTGCCACCTGCCGGGGGGGCCCGGCATACGGGTCGACAGCCATCTTTTCGCGGGCTATGAAGTGCCCCGCTTTTACGATGCCCTATTGGCCAAGATCATCGCCCGGGGCAAAGAGCGCCAGGAGGCCATCGAGCGCCTCAGCGCCGCCCTCCAGGAATTTGCCGCGGACGGCATCAAGACAACGGCGCGCCTGTGTGCCCGCATTGTCTCGGGAGACCGTTTTCGCCGCGGGGACATCGGCCCTGATATAATTGATCAATACGTGAACGGTTCGGCATGATAGCGCTAGCGGGCTCGAACGCTCGAGCAACGGCGAAAGCAAAAAGGAAAATCGGCCATGCGTTTGATTCAAGCTATCCTGTGGCGCGCCATGTGTGCAGCCCTTCTGGTTCTTGGCGTTCTTGCTTTTTACGTCGACCTCACGACAATCCATGAAATGCTCGTGGCAAGAATTCCGGATAGTTCTCCCCTTCGCTGGGGTCTGGGCTGTTTACTGATCGTGGTCGCGATTGTCGGTCTTGTGCCCTGGCCGCAGCGGGCCCGGGAACGCCGTAAGATTGCCTTCAAAGGAGCCCACGGCAACGTGAGTATCCAGCTGGATTCCGTCGAACAAACGTTGAACCGCGCCACCCGCAAGATTACCGAGGCAAAACGCATCAACGCCCGGATTACGCCGTCCGATAACGCCCGCAACGTCCACATTCAGGCCGATGTCACGCTCCGTAAGCCCGCCAACGTCAGCGCCCGCGAGGTAGAGGCCAAGGTGAGCGAGTTCATCGTCGACCAGACAAAGCGAATCCTCGGAGACGAAACCGCCGTCACGGCCGATCTGAACATCGTCGACATCATCATCGAAGACAGTGACAGGCCCACCTCCGAGGCTGCCCCCAAACAGCCCATACCCGAAACGCCTCCCCCGAAAGACGCCGCGGAAGAACGCGGGGCTGCCTCAATCCATCACCTCGAGGAGGAAGAGGAAGCCGGCCTCGCCGAACCGTCCATTCCTGGCACTCCACTTCCCGAACCCGGCGACGAAGAAGAGCTGTACGAGAGCGAGGAACCCGACAGCGAAGAAAACGAAGAAGCCGGGACGGACGAAGAGAAGAACTCTCTCTGGTAGCACGGCTTCGCCAATACAAAGTGCCCCGTGCCTTGGCGCCCGCGGGCGGATCACGTTCGGCACTCGCGGCAGCACAAGCATTCTCGGGGCAACGCGGTGCGGTTACGCATAGATTGATGCGCTACGAGCTTCCTGTATTACAGCGGTAACCCCCTCTTCGCCCCCTCTCCCGGCGCAAAAGGCT